>NZ_JAFEVQ010000004.1:0-146034 GCF_020882855.1 Curtobacterium sp. GD1
CCTCCCGACCGCGCCCCCGCGCCCGCCGCCGCCTCCGTCGTCGCGGCGGCGGGCGCGGGGGCGCGGTCGGGAGGCGCGGGTGGCGTCCCGGACGCCGGTGCTGCGGGTGCGGGGGCGCGATCGAGGGCCGCGGGTGCGGTTCCGGACGCGGGTGCGGTTCCGGACACGGGTCCTGGTCAGGATGTGCGGGTGGAAGGCGCCGGTGGTGCCGTCGTGGACGCCGGGTGGGGGACCGCCGTGCTCGCGATGATCGCGGAGGCGCGTGGCACCGGGATCGACCCGATCGCGAGTCTGCGTGCCGCGGTCGCGGAGCTGGAGTCGGCCGGCCGCGTCGGAGAGTGAGGCGACCTGCCGCGCCCGATCGGTGCGGGTGCGCTGTGCGGGTGCGGGGAGCTGGGGGCGCGGGCGAGGGGAGTGCGGGCGTCCTCCCAACCCGAAAAAAGGAGGACGCCCGCGAGTGGGCCGACGGCACCACCAGGGATGCGGTGCCGATGGAGCAGCCCACTCGAACCGCGGGGCACACTGCAGCACGTTGCCCACGCGATCGGTTCGTCGGATGGATCAGGCACCCGTCGAACCGAGGTTCTGGATGAAGAATATCAGCCGGTCGGAACGTGTGCAAGCCGGGGAGGTCGATCTGCCAGAATCGACCCATGGCTCCGACCGTGACGGCTCCCCGTGGCATGCGTGACTTCCTCCCGGCAGACAAGGCCCGGCGCGAGCACGTCCTGGGCGTGATCCGCGACGTGTACGCGCGCCACGGGTTCGACGAGATCGAGACCCCGGTCGTCGAGGACGCCGCCCGCCTGCACTCGGGCCTCGGCGGCGACAACGAGAAGCTCGCGTTCGCGGTCATGAAGCGCGGGCTCTCCACCGAGGACCTGCAGCACGCCGGTGCGCCGCTCGACCTCGCCGACCTCGGGCTGCGGTTCGACCTCACCGTGCCCCTCGCGCGCTTCTACGCCACGCACCGGGCCGAGTTGCCGTCGGTGTTCCGGTCGGTGCAGATCGCCCCGGTCTGGCGTGCCGAACGCCCGCAGAAGGGGCGCTACCGGCAGTTCGTGCAGTGCGACATCGACATCCTCGGTGAGCCCGGGCAGCTCGCCGAGATCGAACTCATCCGGGCGACGACCGCTGCCCTCGACGCGCTCGGGGTCCAGGGCACCACGATCCGGATCAACGACCGCCGGATCCTCCTGGCGCTCCTCGGGTCGTGGGGGATCACCGACCCGACCGCGGCCGACCGTGCGCTCATCACGATCGACAAGCTCGACAAGATCGGGCCGGACGGCGTGGCGGCAGAGCTCCGCGAGACCGTCGGCGTCGAGCTCCCCGGGCTCGAGGACACGATCCGCACGCTCGAGACCGCCGACTGGGACGCCGTCGGGGGAGCCACGTGGCTCGATGCCGACGCGTTCGAGGACCTGCAGCGGCTCCGTTCGGCGCTCCCGGGCGTCGACCTGCGCTTCGACCCGACACTCGTCCGTGGCATGGGCTACTACACGGGCACGATCTTCGAGGTCGCGCACCCCGACTTCGGCTACAGCCTCGGCGGTGGCGGGCGCTACGACGGCATGATCGGCCGGTTCCTCGGGCAGGACGTGCCCGCGGTCGGGTTCTCCCTCGGGTTCGAGCGGCTCGTCGACCTCGTCACGCTCCCGGAGTCCGCCGAGTCCGACGCCGTCGTGCTCGTGTACGACAAGGACGTCGACCCGGTCCGGCTCGCGGCGCTCAAGGCCGAAGCGCTCGAGGGGCACCGTCGTGTCCGGCTCGAGCGACGCACGAAGAACATGAAGAACCTGCTCGCGGGACTCGTCGCGCAGGGCTTCGACGCGTTCGCCTCCGTGGGTGCCGACACGCAGTCGCTCGAGGGTGTGGAGTTCCGCCCGCTGGCGTGAGTTCTCCACAGTCGCCCGTCATGCACGCCTCGTGTTCACCCGCGCCTCGCTAGGATCGACTCCGCAATCACCACAACCGAACGTGTAGGGAGTACCCCGTGGCCCAGATCGACGCCGTAGGCGCACGCGAAGTCCTCGATTCCCGAGGCAACCCGACGGTCGAGGTCGAGGTCCTGCTCGACGACGGGGTCGTCTCGCGCGCACTCGTCCCGTCCGGCGCCTCCACCGGTGCGTTCGAGGCGTACGAGCTCCGTGACGGAGACGCTTCCCGCTACGGCGGCAAGGGCGTCCTCAAGGCCGTCGACGCGGTCCTCGACGAGATCGGTCCGGCGCTCGAGGGCTTCGACGCCACCGACCAGCGCCTCGTCGACGCCGCGCTCATCGAGCTCGACGGCACCGAGAACAAGTCGCGCCTCGGTGCGAACGCGATCCTCGGCGCCTCGCTCGCCGTCGCACGCGCGGCCGCCGACTCGGCCGACCTGCCGCTGTTCCGCTACCTCGGCGGCCCGAACGCGCACACGCTGCCCGTCCCGCTCATGAACGTCGTCAACGGTGGTGCGCACGCCGACACCAACGTCGACATCCAGGAGTTCTTCCTCGTGCCCTACGGCGCCGAGTCCTTCTCCGAGGCGCTCCGCTGGGGCGTCGAGACCTACCACGCGCTCAAGGGCGAGCTGAAGAAGCAGGGTCTCGCGACCGGCCTGGGCGACGAGGGCGGCTTCGCCCCGGAGCTCGCGTCCAACCGCGCTGCGCTGGACTTCCTGCTCGCCGCGATCGAGAAGGCCGGCTTCACGCCGGGCAAGGACATCGCGCTCGGCCTCGACGTCGCCTCCACCGAGTTCTTCCACGACGGCAAGTACGCGTTCGAGGGCAAGCAGCTCTCCGGCGAGGAGTTCACGGCCTACTTCGCCGAGCTCGTCCGCGACTACCCGCTCGCAACGATCGAGGACCCGCTCGCCGAGGACGACTGGGCCGGCTGGTCGCACCTGACCGCCGAGCTCGGCGACAAGGTGCAGATCGTCGGTGACGACCTGTTCGTCACGAACCCGACGCGCCTGCAGCGGGGCATCGACGAGAAGGCCGCGAACTCGATCCTCGTCAAGGTGAACCAGATCGGCACCCTGACCGAGACCCTCGACGCCGTCTCCCTCGCGCAGCGCCACGGCATGACGGCGATCCTGTCGCACCGCTCCGGCGAGACCGAGGACACCACGATCGCGGACATCGCGGTCGCGGTCGACGGTGGTCAGATCAAGACCGGCGCCCCGGCCCGCTCGGACCGTGTCGCGAAGTACAACCAGTTGCTCCGCATCGAGGAAGAGCTCGGCGACGCCGCGGTCTACGCGGGCCGCTCGGCCTTCCCGCGCTCGGCTTCCCTGTAACCCAGCGCCTCTGCGAGACGCCGTCCTCCCTCGGGAGGGCGGCGTCTCGTCGTTCGGGCGCCGAGGTCGCACGGCATGCCGAGCGCCGACCGTCGAGGTCGCACGAACTGCCGCCTCAGCCGGACGCGGGCGACCGATCGTGCGACCTCAGCGGACCGCCCGCGGCGTGTTGCGCGACCGCGTGCCGGGCGCTGGCAGCGTTCCGGGGGTGCGCCGCGCCTCCTGGATCGCCCGCTGAGAGGGCGCCGAACGGCCGCGTGCCGACCGCCAGCAGGCCCGCCGGCGGGTTATCGTCGGACCGTGCCCAGCCAGAAGCCCCGTGTCCGCCGCGTCCCCGTGGCGCTGCCCGAGGGCGGCTCGTCCGAGCAGCCGTGGTACCGCTCGATCCGGTTCTCCGGGTTCAGCCTGCTCATGTTGGCCATCATCGTGCTGTTCGTCGTCGTGCTCGCACCGTCACTCCGGACCCTGATCCAGCAGCAGGAGCAGATCGCCCAGCAGCAGCGCGAGGTCGCGAGCCAGAAGGCCGACGTCGCCCAGAAGAAGAAGGACGTCGCGCGCTGGGACGACCCCGCGTACATCGAGGCGCAGGCCCGGGACCGACTGCTCTACGTGTACCCGGGCGAGGAAAGTTACCTCGTGATGGGCAGCGAGAACCGCAAGGCCGAGTCGACGCCGACGACCGATTCCGGCACGCCCGTGAGTTCGACGGTGCAGACGCCGAAGGTCGACTGGGTGCAGGCGATGCTGTCGTCGGTGCTGACCTCGGGGCTCACCGACGAGACCACGCAGCAGCTCGTCGCACCGGACGTCTCCGGCACCGGCGACACGAAGTAGGACGACGCGCGGGACTCCGGTAGGCTCACGTACCCGTGACGACCCCTCCCTTCGACCCGCCCTCCGAACGCGACATCCAGGTCGTCTCGGCGCAGCTCGGCCGACCGGCGCGTGACGTCATCGGGATCGCTGCTCGCTGCGTCTGTGGCAACCCCACCGTCGTGTCCACGAAGCCCCGGCTGTCGAACGGCACCCCGTTCCCGACGCTGTACTACCTGTGCCATCCCGCGGCCACCGCTGCGGTCAGCACCCTCGAGGCCAACCAGGTCATGCCCGAGCTGGCAGCCCTGCTCGAGGACCCGACCGTCGCCGAGCAGTACCGCGCGGCGCACGAGTCCTACCTCGCCGATCGCGAGTCGATCGAGCACGTCGACGAGATCGACGGCATCACCGCCGGTGGCATGCCCACCCGCGTGAAGTGCCTGCACGCCCTCGTCGGCCACGCCCTCGCCGCCGGACCCGGCGTCAACCCCATCGGCGACCTCGCGCTCGAGCGCGTGAGCTGGTCGCCCGCCCGGTGTGAGTGCCGGGCGTATGATGAGGGAGCAGACGCCGGAGTCGGGGCGGGTGGCGGCGAATTCTGACCAGCCTCCCGGCAACCACCCCACTCCAAGGAGATCATCCACCGTGCCCAAGATCCTCGTCGTCGGCGGCGGTTACGCCGGCTTCTACACCGCCTGGAAGCTCGAGAAGCACCTTCGTCAGGGCGAAGCCGAGGTCGTCATGGTCGACCCGCTGCCGTACATGACGTACCAGCCGTTCCTCCCCGAGGTCGCCGCCGGTTCCATCGAGCCGCGTCACGCCGTCGTCTCCCACCGCCGTCACCTCAAGAAGACGCGCGTCGTCACCGCCAAGGTCACGAAGGTCGACCACGCCAGCAAGACGGCGACGATCACCCCGGCCGAGGGCGAGGCGTGGGAGGAGTCCTACGACCAGATCGTCATGACCGCGGGTGCGGTCTCGCGTACCTTCCCGATCCCGGGCGTCGCCGACGAGGCGATCGGTCTGAAGACGATCGAAGAGGCCGCGGCGATCCGCGACAAGATCCTCACGAACTTCCACAAGGCAGCGACCCTGCCGGCCGGCCCGGAGCGTGATCGCCTGCTGACCGTCGTCGTCGTCGGTGGTGGCTTCGCCGGCATCGAGGTGTTCGCCGAGCTCCGTTCGTTCGTCTCCGACCTGCTCAAGAGCTACCCCGAGCTGTCGTTCGACGACACGCACTTCCACCTCGTCGAGGCGATGGGCCGCATCATGCCCGAGGTGTCGCTCGAGACGTCGCACTGGGTGCTCAAGAACCTCGCGCAGCGCGGCGCCACGGTGCACCTCGAGACGCAGCTGGCCTCGGCGGTCGGCGGCGTCTGCGAGCTCAAGACCAACGACGGCGCGATCGAGAAGATCGAGTCCGACCTCATCATCTGGACCGCCGGTGTCATGGCGAACCCGATGGTCAAGGGCACGGACCTCCCGCTCGAGCAGCGTGGCCGCATCCGCGTGCAGCCCGACCTGCGCGTGGTCGACGACAACGGCGTGATCGCCGACGCGTGGGCCTGTGGTGACGTCGCGGCCGTGCCGGACCTCACCGGTGGTGGCGTCGGCGGCTTCTGCGTGCCGAACGCCCAGCACGCCGTCCGCCAGGCGAAGCAGCTCGCGAAGAACCTCGTCGCGACGATCCGCGGCGAGGCGACGACCGACTACAAGCACGAGAACCTCGGTGCCGTCGCCGGCCTCGGTCTCGGCATCGGTGTCTTCCAGTCCGGCAAGTTCGCCATGAAGGGCTTCCTGGCCTGGGGCGCCCACCGCGGCTACCACGGCCTGGCGATGCCGTCGTGGGAGCGCAAGTGGCGCGTCATCGGCGACTGGGTCGGTGGCTTCTTCCTCGGCCGCGACATCGCGTCGCTCGACGACCGCGAGACCCCGCGCGCCGCGTTCGAGGCGTTCGCGTCCCGTCCGAAGCCCGCAGCCGAAGCCCCCGCGGCACCGGTCGAGGCGTCGAAGCCGACCACCGCTCCGGAAGAGGGCAAGCCCGCCGGTGCGGCCGGTCCCGCGTACGGCGAGCCGGCGAAGGACGTCTCGAACGACGCCGAGCCGGTGAAGGCCGAGGCGGACGCCAAGTAGCGACACGCTCCAGACGAGGCGGTCACCCCACGGGGTGGCCGCCTCGTCTTCGTCGGTAGGCTGTTGCGGCCCGCCCCCGTGGCCCAATCGGTAGAGGCATGCGACTTAAAATCGCCGAGTTGTGGGTTCGAGTCCCACCGGGGGTACCGAGGCGACGGACGAAACCCCGCCCCCGCTACCATTCTCGGGTGGTCGGATTCGGAAGCGCGCTCGCGAACCTGCGGAACGCCCTCGGCCGACCCGAGGCCCACGTCGAGGTGGTCGACGGCGAGACCGTCCCCACCGGCATGCTGCTCGGCACGCTGGGCGCCCTCCTCCTCGACGCCGGCAGCTCGGTGACCGACGTCCGTTCGGCGCTCGAGAAGGCCCGCGACGCCGCCGGGGTCGGGCCGACACTCGCCGTCGGGGTCCTCCCCGCCCTCGTCATGGTGAGCGAGGTCGCCACCGGCGCCGCCACCATCGTCAACGCCGAGGGCGTCGAGCTCTCGAGCCGCCAGGCCGCCCGGGCGAACCGGCTCGTCCTCGGCCTCGAGAGCGGTTCGATCGCCCTCGCCGAGATCCCCGCACGGGTCCGAGCGATCCGCGCCGGGACCGTCCCGCCGCCGGCACTGCCGTGGATCCTCGGCAACGCCCTGACCTCGGCCGGACTCGCGGTGGTGTTCCGCTGCCCGTGGTGGGCGATCCTCGTGGCGCTGGCCGTCGGAGCCCTCGTCGGCGTGATCGGGCTCGTGCTCCGTCGCTTCCGCGAGGCCGTGGCGATCATCCCGTTCCTCGCGGCCTTCGTGTCCACGACCATCGTCGGGCTCGTCGCCGCCGGCACCGGGTTCGACCACGTCCCGCTCTTCGCCGTGTGCGCCCCCGTGGCCGTGTTCGTGCCGGGAGCCCTCATCACCAACGCCCTGCTCGAGCTCACCGCGGCCGACATCGTGACCGGGTCCTCGCGGCTCGTGCAGGGGCTCATCATGCTCGGGTTCATGGCCGCGGGCATCGCGTCGGGGAGCGCGCTGACCGGGCTGCACGTCGACCCGTCCTCGGCGGCGCTCGTCGGCGAGGTCGCCGGCGTCGGCACGGACCGCGGCGGGTGGGAGGCCGTGCCGTCCTACTGGGTGTCGTGGGTCGCGGTGGTCGGGCTGGCCGTCGGCCTCGGCCTGGTCTTCCGGTCGGGGTGGCGGCTCACGCTCGTGTCCGTCGCGGTCATGGTCACCGCCTACGCACTGGTGAGCGGGACGACGCCGCTGTGGGGGAGCGTCGTCGCCACCGGTGCGACCGCCGCGCTGCTGTTCGTCGCGACGCGGCTGCTGGAGCGGCTGGTGCCGGCGATCCCGGCGACGGTCTCGTTCTTCCCGGCGTTCCTGCTGCTCGTGCCGGGGACGGTCGGGCTCGTCGCGGTCGCCACGTTCGACCCGGAGGCGCTGGCGAACCCGCTCGCGACGTTCGTCAGTCTCTGCATCGGCACGAAGATCGGCGGCCTGCTGCCGGGGCTGTTCGCGCGGAACGCGCCGCACCGCGGGGTCGACGCGACCCAGTAGACGCGCGCAGCGCGGAGAGCGCGGCAGTCGCGACCCACTGCGGGACGGGAGGCGCGGTGCCGGCCCGCACCGCGCCTCCAGGCCGTCACGGCGCGAGCAGGCGCCCCGCAGCCTGGTCGTCCACAGCCGTCGCCTTCGCGAGGTAGTGCACCTTCTTGCCCGTGGCGTTGTACGGCAGCTCGGTGACGAACCGGTAGAGCCGCGGCCGCTTGTAGCGGGCGAGGCCGGGGTGCGACGCGGTCCACTCCTCGAGCGCGGCGGCGGCTTCGACCTCGTCCTCCGGCAGCCGCCCGGGCGCGCGGACGACGTACGCCGTGACGACCTCGCCCCAGCGCTCGTCGGGGACGCCGACCACGATCGCGTCGGCGACGCCCGGGTGCTCCTGCAGTGCGGCCTCGACCTGCACGGGGTGGACGTTCTCGCCACCGGAGATGATCATGTCGTCCTTGCGCCCGACGATCGTCACACGCTCGTGCTCGTCCCACGTGGCGAGGTCGCCCGGGTAGAACCAGCCGTTCGCGAACTTCTCGGCCTCGAGCCCGGGGTTGCGGTACGAGTAGCCGGACTTCACGGTGCGGACCGCGAACTCGCCGATCTCCGAACCGTCCTTCGGCACGGTGTCGCTCGGGTCGGCGAGGCGGTCCTCGTAGACGCGGACCACGGCGACGTCGTCGTCGGTCGAGGCCCGGCCGGTCGAGCCGGCACCGTCGGGGAAGTCCTCGGGGCGGAGGAAGGTGTTCCAGAAGGTCTCGGTCGTGCCGTAGCCGTTGAAGATGCGGGGCGACAGGAGCTCCTGGTACCGGAGCGCCGCGGCCCGGTCGAGCGGTGCGCCCATCGTCACGATGCCGTTGAGGGAGGACAGGTCGCGGGGCCGCTGCTCCTGGGCGTTCGCGAGCTGCACGAGGTTCGGCGGGGCGCCGATGAGGAACGTCAGCTGCTCGGACTCGACCAGGTCGAGCACACGGTCGGCGTCGAAGTGCCGGAGCGTGGTGAGTTCGGCGCCGACGTAGAACACCGGGTTCGGGCCGCCGGAGTACAGACCGCCGCGGTGGAAGAGCGGCGACATGTTGAGGGTCTTGTCGAACGGGCTCAGCGGGAAGTGCATGATCACGTCGTGGGCGCTGAGGACCTCGACGAGGCTCGGCAGCGGCACGGGCTTCGGCCGTCCGGTCGTGCCGCTCGTGTACAGGCGCGTCGTCTCGTCGTAGGTGCTGCGGGGCTCGGACGCAGCGAGCTCGTCGGCGGTGACGGGGTCGCTGGTGAGGAGCGCGGCGAAGTCGACGTCGCCGGGTCGGGTTCCGTCGCCGACCACGACGACGTGCTCGGGCGTGTGGTCGGAGCTGGCGAGCGCGGCCGTGATGTCGGTCGAGCGGGCGGCGTCGTGGACGAGGACCACGGGGGCGGAGTCCTCGATGATGAACGCGACCTCGTCCGACGCGAGCCGGAAGTTGGTGGGGGAGAACACCGCGCCGATGCGGTGGGCCGCCAGGTACAGGATCGCGAACTCGGGGGAGTTGAACAGCTCGACCATGACCACGGAGCCGCGACCGACCCCGTGGCGCACGAGCCACCCGGCGACGCGGTCGACGTCGGCGCCGAGCTCGGCGTACGTCCACGAGCGGTCGGTGTCGGGATCGCGGAGCGCCGGCCGTCCGGCGAAGCGGTGGGTGTTCCGGGCGAAGCCGTTGGCGTACGTGTAGCTGTGCTCGAAGACGTCGCGGAAGCGGGTCGGGTCGTAGTCGGATCGGGTCTCGGTCATCGTCGCTCCCAGCAGCGGTCGTGGTGCTGCACGCACCGTCCGTGGTACGGCGCGCTCCGTTCGTGGTGTCGCGCGCACCGCTCGTCAGCGTATCCGTGCAGCGAGCCTCGGCGGCAGCCCGATCCGGGCCCTGACGGTGCCACGTTCAGGCGCGCTGGTCGACCCGGGCCGCCCGCTGCCAGCACCAGACGGCGACGGCTCCGGCGGTGCAGACCGCGGCGACGACCACCAGTGCGACGGGGGAGACGTGCGTTCCGCCGGATCCGGAGTACACGGCGGCGGCCAACGCGACGGCGACCGCGGCGATGGCGGCGTACCGACCACGGGACCGCGCGAGCAGGGACTGCCCGGCGGACCCGGCCACCGGCAGCAGCGTCACGACGACGGCGCCGAGGCCACCGACGCACAGGGTGATCGCGAACTCGGACACGAACGACACCCAGAAGCCGGACCCCGGCGTGACGGAGTGCAGGACCCAGCCGGCCGCCGCCACGACGAGCAGCGCGATCGACCGCCAGGTGGCGCTGCGGGCGCCGGCAGCGATCGAGGAGCCGAGCCGGAGCGCCCGGGTGTCGAGGTCCGGTCGGCCGATCGGCACGAGGACGGCACCGACGATCACGGCGGGTGAGAGGTCGAAGGTCCGGGTGACGCCGCACGCCACGAGGGCGGCGAGCACCAGCCAGGGGGAGACCCGGAACCCGATGGTGCTGCGATCGGTGCCGGCTGCCCAGCGGGTGGCGAGGACGATCGTCGTCGTGAGGACGGCCGCGCCGAGCAGGACCGCGATCGCCAGGCGGACGTAGCGGGCCTCGAGGGAGATGCCGACGCCGAGGAGCGTGCACAGCCCGACGACCAGCACCGCGACGGTGATCGAGGCCCAGGTCGGGAGCACGTCCTCGCCGCGGCGTCGCTCGTCACGGGGGCGGTTGCGACCGAGGAGTCCGGCGAACGGCGACCGGATCCGGCCCCGGGCGACGCCGGCGACGAGTGCGAGCGGACCCGCGATGAGCACGAGGAAGCCGGCGGCGACGGCCGTGGCGACGAGGACGGTGCGCCACGAGAACGCCGCCTGGATGGTCGGCACGGTGGTGTCGTACGCGGTGGAGGCGGTCCAGTCGCCGGCGGGGCCGGACCAGTCGAGCCCGCGGCCGTGCCCGCCCGTGGTGGTGCCGGACCCGCTGTCGCTGCCGGCGCCGGTGCTGCCGCCGGCGCCTCCATCGGAACCGGAACCCGGACCGGAATCCGGACCGGAATCCGGACCGGAACCCGGACCGGAGCCCGGACCGCTGCCGGGGCCGGTGGATCCGCCGGTCGCGGTGCCGTGGGCGTTCGGGCCCGTCGTCGTGCCGGTGCTGCCCGTCCCGGTACCAGGGGTCCCGGACGGCGAGCCGCTGCCGGTCGACCCGCCACCCGGCGTGCCCGGCGCCGCCGACGCACGGGAGACGACGACCCGGACGGCCGTCGAGGTCGGCGAGAAGTTGCCGGCGGCGTCGTGCTGCGTCGCCGTCACCGCCCGGGTGCCGGCGCCCAGCGTCGAGCCGGCCGTGGTGCAGGACCACCGACCGGAGGCGGGCACCTCGGTCCGGCACACGGGCGCACGGTCCACGTAGACGGTGAGCACGGCGCCCGCCTCGCCCGTCCCGCTGACGGTCAGGGGCTGGACGCGCACGCGGTCGCCGGACCCGGGCGCGGTGATGCGCGGTGCCGTCGGCGCGGTCCGGTCGAGCGTCACGGTCACCGGGGTCGACGCGGCGCTCCGCAGGTCGGACCGGTACCCGTCGGCCGTGCTCGCGGTCTGCGTGGCGGTGACGGAGAGCCGTGCGTCGCCGCCCGGGGTGCCGCCGCGCAGGGACACCGTCCACCGGCCGTCGGCACCGACCGTGGCGGTCCGGTCCGTCGACGACCCGGACACCGAGAGCGTGACGGTCGACCCGGCGTGTCCGGTGCCGGTCACCGGACCGTTCGTGGGCCGTGCGGTGGTGACGACCGGCGGGACGATGACGTCGGACGCCGGGGTGCGCGCCGAGCCGAGCCCGGGGAAGCTCTGGTCCGCCACGGTGAAGACCTGCTGCGGTCCGCTCCGGACGGTCGCGAGGCAGGCCCAGGCACCGTCGTCGTGGACGGTCGCGGTGCACCCGGTCGACCCGGTCGACGCCGGACCGGTGACCCGCAGGGCGTGCCCGGGGGTGCCCCTGCCGCTGAAGCGCACGGTCCCGCTGGTGATGTCGCCGGGGTCGTCGATCGACGGGCGCACCGGAGGCCGGCTCGGCGACGTGGTCGGGGGTGCCGGGGTCAGGTGGTCCTGGGGCGCTGGCGTGGGGGTGGGTGTCGTGCCCGGACCGGGGTCCGCAGCGGCAGCAGCGGTGGACATCACTGTTGCGGACGTGACGGCGGTGGCCGGCGCCACGGCGAGGGCGAGCAGGCCCACGACGAGGGCGGCCCCCGCGGCGACGGCCAGCGTGATCCGGGTTCGGCGAACGGGGCCGTCGCCCCCGACAGCCCGGTCGTCCACGTTCTCCCCGCGCGCGTTCATCCGAGTCCATCCCACGTGATCGAGCCGCTCGGGTCAATACGTCGATCGGATGATGTCCGTGGACCGAGCGACACGCCGAGCAGCCCGAGCGCGCGGTGTGTGCGACTCGGGAATCGCCCGTGAACCGGGGCCGTGGACGAGAGGGCACCCCGCTGGTCGATACAATCGTCCTCGGCCGTGACGCAGGCCCGACGGCCCCGTCACACCGCGATCCCGACGCGCAAAGGAGTACGCCCTCATGGACACCGGACTCATCACGACGCTGATCGTCGTCGGAGTGGTGGTGGTCCTCCTCGTCGTCGTGGGGATCTACCTGTGGGTCACGTACAACTCGCTCGTCACGCTGAAGGTCCGCGTCGACGAGGCGTGGAGTGACATCTCCGTGCAGCTCAAGCGCCGCGCCGACCTCATCCCGACGATCGTCGAGACGGTGAAGGGCTACGCCACGCACGAGAAGTCCGTGTTCGAGGCCGTGACGAAGGCCCGCGCCGAGACGCTCAGCGCCGGGGACGCCTCGAGCGCCTCCACGGCCGAGGGGCACATGCAGAAGGCGCTGAAGAGCGTGTTCGCGGTGGCCGAGGGGTACCCGCAGCTGCAGTCCAGCCAGAACTTCCTGCAGCTGCAGTCCGAACTCGTCGACACCGAGGACAAGATCCAGTCCGCCCGTCGCTTCTACAACGGCGGCGTCCGCGAGCTGAACACCAAGATCCGGGTCTTCCCGAACTCGTCGTTCGCGAAGAGCCGCGGCTTCACCGAGGCGTCGTTCTTCGAGACCGCCGAGCCCGCGGCGATCGCCGAACCGCCGCGCGTCCAGTTCTGACCCGCCCGGCGACGGCTGCGACGTGTACAGCGCGATCGCGCGCAACAAGCGCAACACGGTCCTCATCGTCCTGGTCTTCCTGCTGATCATCGGGGCGCTCGGGTTCCTCGGCGGATACCTCGCCGGCAACGTGTCGATCGGCGTGATCGTCCTCGTGGTCGCGCTCGGGTACGCGCTGGTGCAGTACTTCGCCGCGGGTCGCCAGGCCACGGCGATCGCGGGCGGCATCGAGATCGACCGGAACACCGAGCCACGACTCTGGCGCACGGTCGAGAACCTCGCGATCGCCACCGGGACGCCGATGCCGCGCGTCTTCGTGATCGAGGACCCGTCGCCGAACGCCTTCGCCACCGGCCGTGACCCCGACCACGCGATCGTCGCCGCGACCACCGGGCTGCTGGCGATCATGGACGACCAGGAGCTCCAGGGGGTCATGGCCCACGAGCTCGGGCACGTCCGGAACTACGACATCCGCGTCTCCACGATGGTGTTCGGGCTCGTGGTCGCGGTCGGTCTCATCGCCGACGTGCTCCTTCGCATCTCGATCTTCAGCGGGCTCGCCGGCGGTCGGAACCGGAACAGCGACAACGGCGGCAACAACCCGATCCTGCTCATCGCCGGCCTCGTCGCGGTCATCGTGGCGCCGATCGCCGCGGCGGGGGTGCAGGCCGCGGTGTCCCGGCAGCGGGAGTACCTGGCGGACGCGACCGGCGCGATGACCACCCGCCACCCCGAGGGGCTCGCCCGTGCGCTCGAGAAGCTCGGCGCGTACGGCCGGCCGATGCAGACGCAGAACTCGTCGATGGCGCACCTCTGGATCGCCGACCCGATGCGGCCCGGCCTGATGGACCGGCTGTTCTCCACGCACCCGCCGCTGCCGGACCGGATCGCGCGGTTGCGCGGGAGTCTCGACCGGTTCTGACCCGAGGGCGGGTGCCGGCGACCGGGTGCGGCCCAGGAGGCGCGGGCCGGCCCCGCGCCGCGCCACCAGCCCGTCAGACGGCCGGTTCCAACGCCACGCTCGCGTCCGCGTCGTCGGCCGCGACGTGCGGCACCAGCCGCACGCCGAGCGCCCCCGCGACCGCAGCCGCGGCGGTTCCGCGGTCGGTGACCTCGACCCCGTCGAGCCCCTGCCACGCGGCCGTCCGTCGGAGGGTCTCGGCGAGCCGCCCGGCATCGAGCCGCTCGCCCGGCTCTTCCCACGCCGTCCGCACGCGCAGGACCCCGCGCTGCCGGTCGCTCTTCAGGTCGACCCGCCCGACGAGCCGGTCGTCCTGCAGGACGGGCAGGACGTAGTAGCCGAAGACCCGCTTCGGGGCCGGCGTGTAGATCTCGATCCGGTAGTGGAAGCCGTACATCCGCTCGGCCCGCCGCCGGAACCACACGACCGGGTCGAAGGGACTGAGCACGGCGTCGGCCGTCACGTGCCGCGGGACCCGGGCGTCGGCGTGCATCCAGGCGCGCTCGCCCCAGGACTCGACCCGCACGGGCACGAGTTCCCCGGCGGCGACGAGTTCGGCGATCGCCGCGGCGGTGTCGTCGGAACGGAGCCGGTAGTAGTCGGCGATGTCCGCGCGGGTGCCGACGCCGAGTGCCCGGGTGGCCCGGCGGACGAGTTCGAGGACGGCTGCGGGTCGCGCCGGTGCGGCCTCGAGCGTGCCGGCAGGCAGGACCTGCTCGGGGAGCGCGTAGACCCGCTCGAAGCCCGACCGTCCGGCGCTCACGACGTCGCCCCAGCGGAACATCTGCTCGAGTCCGAGCTTCACGTCGCTCCAGCCCCACCACGGCCCGCGGCGGACGTTCGACTCGTGCTCGACCACGCTCGCCGGCATCGGCCCCTCGGCCGCGAGCAGCGCCCGGAGCTCGCGCCGGACCCCCTCGGTCCGCCGGACCCCGTCGATCCGGTTCGGCCACGCGTCGCGCTCGCGCAGCGCGTCCATCCGCCACCGGAAGAGGGGGAGGTCGGTGCGGTCGACGAACGCGGCCTCGTGCGCCCAGTACTCGGCGTAGGGGCCGCGCTTCGACATCGTCAGGCGGTCGAGCGTGGACCGGTCGTAGGTGCCGAGCCGGGCGAAGAGCGGCAGGTAGTGGCTGCGCTCGAAGACGTTCACGGAGTCGATCTGCAGCAGGCCGAGGCGCGCGAACCCCGCGTTCAGCGCCCGGGTCGACACGGCGTCGGCAGGCGGCTGGCCGAAGCCCTGGGCAGCCAGTGCGACGCGGCGGGCCTCGGCAGCGGAGAGCGTGGTCCTGACCATGTCCGAAGGCTACCGATCGCCGCCGACACCCCGCTTCCGGTGACGTATGCCGTATCTGGTACCTGTCGGGCCGCACATCGGTACACTCGCGATCATGGCATGGGGCAGAAAGCAGCAACCGACGCATCCGGACCCCGTGGTCGAGGAGTCGGTCCCGACCGGCATGCGGATCGCCGGCGCGTGGTCGTGGCGGATCCTGGTCGTCATCGGGGTGATCGCGGTCTTCATCTGGCTGATGACGATCTTCAGCCAGATCCTCATCCCGTTCCTCGTCGGCATCGTCGTCTCGGCGCTGCTCGTGCCGATCTCGAACTGGATGCAGCGCCACCACGTGCCGAAGTGGCTCGCGGTCGTCATCAGCCTGCTCGGCGGACTCGCGGCGATCGGCGCGCTGGTGTGGCTCGTCGTCGACCAGATCATCGCGTCCTACCCGTCGCTCCGAGACCGCACGGTCGACCAGTACGCGAACGTCAAGGACCTCGTCCTGAACTCCGGCCTGGGGATCACGCAGGGCGACGTCAACGGCTGGCTGGACGACGGCACGAAGTGGCTGCAGGACAACAGCGCGTCGATCCTCTCCGGGGTCGCGAGCGCGGGGTCCGGTGCCACGCACGTGTTCGAGGCGCTCTTCATCATCCTGTTCACCACGATCTTCCTGCTCATCGACGGCAAGAACGTGTGGCGGTGGGCCGTGCGGCTCTTCCCGAAGAAGGCCCGTGCGACCGTCGACGGCGCCGGTGTCGCGGGGTGGATCACCCTGACGAGCTTCATCCGCGTCCAGATCTTCGTCGCCTTCGTGGACGCCGTCGGCATCGGGCTCGGCGCCTTCATCGTCGGCCTGTTCTTCGGCGGCATGCCGCTGGTGATCCCGATCGCGGCGTTCGTCTTCCTCGGTGCCTTCATCCCCGTCGTCGGTGCGATCGTGACCGGGTTCCTGGCCGTCTTCGTCGCACTCATCTTCAACGGCCCGCTCGCGGCCGTCCTCGTCCTCGCGGTCGTGCTGCTCGTGCAGCAGATCGAGGGACACATCCTCCAGCCGCTCGTCATGGGCAACGCGGTCAAGGTCCACCCGCTCGCGGTGGTCCTCGGCGTCACGGCGGCCTCCGGGCTCGCGGGCATCGCCGGTGCCTTCTTCGCCGTGCCGCTGATCGCCACCGTGAACACGATGGTCATGACGATCGCGAGCGGCCGCTGGCGTGGACTCGACTCCGAGCACGTGCTCGAGGCCACCCCGAAGCGCGGCCAGCACGGGCAGCTCCAGCTCCGGCGGGGCCGCCGGCACAAGGTCGGCGACGCGGTCCCCGCACCGGGCAGCAAGCCGGAGCCGACGGCGGCTGAGGGCACTGCCAGCACCAACTGACGTCACGGGTTCGTCAGGAGTGCCGCGAGCGACGATGATGGACCCGTGACCGACACCACCACGCCGCTGATCCCCACGCTCGACGACATCGAGAAGGCACGTGTGACGATCGCCGGGGTCGCCCGTGTCACCCCGATGGAGACCTCGCAGTTCCTCGCCGAGGTCCTCGGGTCGCCGGTGCACCTCAAGTGCGAGAACCTGCAGCGCACCGGTGCGTACAAGGTCCGCGGTGCGTACAACCGCCTGTCGACCCTCACCCCGGAGCAGCGGGCCGCGGGGGTCGTCGCCGCCAGCGCCGGCAACCACGCGCAGGGGGTCGCCCTCGCCGCACGCGAGCTCGGCATCCCCGCGACGATCTTCACGCCGGTCGGCGTCGCCCTGCCGAAGCTCCAGGCCACGCGGCACTACGGCGCCGAGGTCGTCCTGCGCGGGCACTCGGTGGAAGAAGCGCTGAGCGCGGCCAAGGACTTCGCGACACGGACCGGAGCGGTCTTCATCCCGCCGTTCGACCACCCCGCGGTCATCGCCGGCCAGGGCACGCTCGGGCTCGAGATCCTCGATCAGGTGCCCGACGCCGACACGGTCATCGTGCCGATCGGCGGCGGCGGCGTCATCGCCGGCATCGCCCTCGCCGTCAAGGGCGTCGCCGAGCGCCTCGGACGCACCATCCGGGTCATCGGGGTGCAGGCCGAGAACGCAGCCGCCTACCCGAGCTCGCTCGAGGCCGGCGAACCCGTCACCGTCAGCACGAAGCCGACGATCGCGGACGGCATCGCCGTGGCGCGACCCGGCGACCTGAACTTCCCGATCATCCGCGACCTCGTCGACGACATCGTCACCGTGTCCGACGACGACGTCGCCCGGTCGCTCCTGGTGCTGCTCGAACGCGCCAAGCTCGTCGTCGAGCCCGCCGGGGCCGTCGGCGTCGCGGCGATCATGTCCGGTGCCGTCCGGGACACCGGTCGCACCGTCGTCCTGCTCAGCGGCGGCAACATCGACCCGCTCATGATGGAACGCGTGATCACCCGCGGCCTCGTCGCGGCGTCGCGCTACATCGGCATCCGCATCATGCTGCCGGACCGCCCCGGTCAGCTCGCCCGCGTCTCGCAGGTCATCTCGGACGCCGGCGCGAACGTCGTCGAGGTGCTCCACACCCGGCACGGCCAGGGGCTCGTCATCAACGAGGTGGCACTCGACCTGTCGATCGAGGCGCGCGGCCCCGAGCACGCGCAGGAGGTCATCCACCGCCTGCACGAGGTGGGCTTCCAGCCGGAGCTGCTCGAGCACTGAGACGGGCGCTGGACCGAGCCGGAGACGGACAGGAGGCGCGGTGCCAGCTGGCACCGCGCCTCCTGTCCGTCAAGGGTGGCGTCTACGGCTCGTAGCGCTCGACCTTCGTCACCTCGACGGCGATCTCCTTGCCGTTGGGCGCGGTGTACGTGGCCTTCTCGCCGGCGCGCAGGCCGACGATGGCCGCGCCCACCGGGCTGACCGGGCTGTAGACGGTGAGGTCCGAGCCCTCGCCGACGATCTCGCGGTTGCCGACCAGGAACGTCGACTCGTCACCGGCGATGACGGCGGTCACCACGGTGCCGGGCTCGACGGTGCCGTCGAAGTCCGCTTCGCCGACGGTGGCGTGCTTGAGGAGCTCGGTGAGCTGACGGATGCGGGCCTCGATCTTGCCCTGCTCGTCCTTGGCGGCGTGGTAGCCGCCGTTCTCCTTGAGGTCGCCCTCTTCGCGAGCGGCTTCGATGCGGTTCGCGATCTCCTGGCGACCTTCACCGGACAGCGTCTCGAGCTCGGCCGTGAGGCGGTCGTGCGCCTCTTGCGTCAGCCACGTGACCTGGGTGTCGTTGCTCATGGTGATTCCCTTCAGCAAAGAACAAGACCGGCCGGTGTGGCCGGTCTTGTCCGCGAATCACAGCAGTCTAGGGAACCCAGCAGTCGTGGATCAAGCCGGTCACGCCCCGTGACACGGTGTTCACAGGGGTGCTGATGCTGCGCACGCGCTGATCGGATGCCGGCACCCGGATCTCGCGCCAGCCGACGATCGTGTACGACTTGTCGAGGACCTGGACAGCGCACTTCGCGACCGTGCCCGGGTCGACGGAGATCTGCGTGTGCACGACCACCTGGTGGTCGGAGACGACCTGGTACCCGACGTCGTCGGTGTCGAGGCCGTGGCTGGTCTGCCCGGGACCGGCCCAGACCACCCAGACGATGAACACCAGGGCGACGGCGGCAGCGGCGACGATCCCGATCAGCCGCGTCCGACGAGCGCGTCCGGGGGTGCGGCCGTAGCGGTCGTCCAGCGTCGCGGTGGTGCTGGCGGACGGCTGAGGTGCCGGTTGGTGCTGCGGTTCGGACAGTTCGGGGCTCCCGGGGTGATTATCCTGATCCCAGGGTAGTTCACGTGACACTGTGTGCTGCCACGCGATCAGTGAGGAAGACCAGTGCCGTACCGCTTGATGGCCGTCCACGCCCATCCCGACGACGAGTCGAGCAAGGGAGCGGCGACCGCGGCGAAGTACGCGGACGAGGGCAACGAGGTCCTCGTGGTCTCCTGCACGGGTGGCGAGGCGGGGGACATCCTCAACGATCAGCTCGGCGAGCCCGCCACGAGCCGGGCGCACCGCGACATGGCCGGGTACCGCCGCACCGAGATGGCCGGGGCCCAGGCGGCGCTCGGCATCGACCACCTGTGGCTCGGGTACCACGACTCCGGCCTGCCCGACGCCGACAAGGGCGAGACCGTCCGCCCCGGCACCTTCTCGACGGTGCCGCTCGAGTACTCGACCGAGGCCCTCGTGCGGGTCATCCGACGCTTCCGCCCGCACGTGCTCGTCACCTACGACGAGAACGGCGGCTACCCGCACCCGGACCACATCCGGACGCACGAGGTCTCGGTGGCCGCCTGGCGCGACGCCGCGGACCCCGAGAAGTACCCCGACGCCGGGCCCGCGTGGTCCGTCGCGAAGCTCTACTACGAGCGCACCATGAACCCCCGGCGCTTCCGGACGGTCTTCGAGGCCCTGCAGGAACGCGACCCGGACAGCCCGGCGGTCGAGCAGCTGCGCGAGTGGGTCGAACGGTTCGCCGACCGGCCCGACCTCGCCACGACCCACGTCGACGTGCACGAGTACTTCGACGCGCGTGACGCGGCGCTCCGGGCCCACGCGAGCCAGGTGCCGCCGGACAGCGCCTTCTTCTACTGGCCGAACGACCTCCTCGCGACGGTGTGGCCGACCGAGGACTACCAGCTCGTCGAGGCCCGCGTGCCGACCGAGCTCCCCGAGTCCGACCTGTTCGCGGGGATCCCTGCCGACAAGGACACCACTGCGTGAGCACCCTCCACGCGGCACTCGCCGCGACCCCCAGCCCGAGCCCGACCTCGAGCGTCCCGGACGTCGACGTGACGCCCGGCGTCGCGGGCTTCATCGCGATCGCGGTCGTGGCCATCGTGACGATCCTGCTCGTGATCGACATGACCCGGCGCATCCGGCGGACCCGCTACCGGGCGGAGATCCGGGAGCGGCTCGAGGCCGAGGCGAACGGCACCGCGGGTGGCGAGCGTGACGGCGTCGACCGTGACGGCATCGATCGCGACGGCGTCGCGACGGACGAGCCGGAGCGGCGTGCGGCCGAGGACGGCCGGGCCGACGTCGGGGACGACACCGAGCGCGGCTGACGCCACGGGCGCGGCTGACGCGACCGGCGCGGCTGACGCGACGGGCGCGGTGGACCCGCGTGTGTGCGGGACGGGAGGCACGGTGCGGGCCCGACCCGCGCCTCCCGTCCGACGGACCGTCGCGGTCAGCGCACCGGGTTCAGCGCCACGATGAGGACACCCGCCCACTGGGCGGCGAACGCGACGACCGTGAGGGCGTGGAAGACCTCGTGGAAGCCGAACACCGTCGGCGACGGGTTCGGCCGCTTGAAGCCGTACACGAGCGCACCGAGGATGTAGGCCACGCCGCCGGAGAGCACGAGGACCGTCATCGGGACGCTCGCGGCGAAGAACTGCGG
Organism: Curtobacterium sp. GD1; assembly: GCF_020882855.1. Lineage (NCBI taxonomy): Bacteria > Bacillati > Actinomycetota > Actinomycetes > Micrococcales > Microbacteriaceae > Curtobacterium > Curtobacterium sp. GD1. The sequence continues at coordinate 20,512 of NZ_JAFEVQ010000004.1, forward strand.
CAGCAGCCCGAGCGCCGCGCAGCCGAGCACGAGGTAGATCGGCACGTAGAGCCACCGGGGCGCCCCGATCCAGAGGACCCGGAAGGCGATGCCGAGCGCCGCGCCGGACCACATCACCCAGAGCACCACGACCATCAGGGTGTGCGGCAGGGCGCAGATCGCCACGGGTGTGTACGTGCCGGCGATGAGCAGCAGGATGTTCGTGTGGTCGATGCGCTTGAGCACCGCCTTGACCGTCGGGCCCCAGGGGAACCGGTGGTAGGTCGCCGAGACGCCGAACATCGCGAGCGACGTCGCCATGAACACGGCGCTGCCCACCTTCGCCGCGGGTGAGCCCGCGAGGACGATGAGCACGATGCCCATCGCGATGGCGAACGGGAACGCCCCGAGGTGGATCCAACCGCGCCACGCGGGCCGGGGTTCGGACGCGCTGGCGGTCGTCCGTCCGGCGGTCGCGGTGCTCGCGGCCTCGTCGGTGAAGGGGACGTGGGGGAGGGTCCCGGTGTCGTGCTCGGCCTGCATGGTCCGACCGTAGGGGCCGATGCCGAACGAACGCCGAACACGGGCGGACGGCCCGGGGAACGCGGCTCGCTCCGAGGCGCCGTGCACTATGTTCGTTCCGTGACCGGCAGGGTGGGATGGGCAGGACGAGGGATCCTCTACCGCGCCTACCAGAACCGGATCCGCCGGCAGATCGACGGCTCGGCGATGCCGAAGCACGTCGCCATGATCGTGGACGGCAACCGTCGCTGGGCGAAGCAGCTCGGCCTCGAGTCCGCCGCGCACGGGCACCGCGCGGGCGCCGCGAAGATCCCGGAGTTCCTGACGTGGTGCGACGACCTCGGCATCGAGGTCGTGACGCTCTACCTGCTGTCGTCCGACAACCTCAAGGGTCGTGGCGGCGACGAACTCGAGCAGCTCGTCGGCATCATCGCCGACCTCGCGGGGACCCTGGCCGACCACCGGGACTGGCGGGTCCAGCACGTCGGCTCGAACGAGGGCCTGCCCGAACCCCTCGTCGCCGCGCTCTCCGCCGCCGAGCAGCGCACGGCGGAGCACACCGGGCTGCACGTGAACCTCGCGGTCGGCTACGGCGGCCGTCGGGAGATCGCGGACGCCATGCGCAGCATCGTGCAGGCGCACGACGAGGGCGGCGGCACGCTCGACACCTTGGCCGAGGTCCTCACACCCGAGCTCATCGGCGACCACCTCTACACCCAGGGGCAGCCGGACCCCGACCTGGTCATCCGGACGTCGGGCGAGCAGCGGTTGTCGGACTTCATGCTGTGGCAGAGCGCGCACAGCGAGTTCTACTTCGTCGAGGCGCTCTACCCGGACCTGCGCGAGGTCGACTTCCTGCGCGCCGTCCGCGACTTCGGGCTGCGGTCTCGCCGGTACGGCGGCTGACGACCGCCGTTCCCCGCACTGCGGCGGCTGTCGGCCGTTCATCCCAGTAGACTCACAGGGTTTTCGTCCCACGGAAGGTTGCCCCTGTGAACATCGCCGAGTACGCCTCAGGCTTCGCCGAGGAGCCCGGCTACCTCGACCACGCCGCGTTCGGTCCCGTCCAGACCGCGGTCCTCGAGGAGCAGCGCGTGCTCGGGACGATCCAGGAGCACATGCGCTTCGGCGCCATGGAGACGCTCGACGAGCAGGACGCCCGGGTCCGCACCGTCGCCGCACGGCTCGTCGGCCGGCGCGAGGACCAGGTCGTCTCGCAGACCGCCACGACGCCCGGGCTCCTGCACACCGCGTTCGGGCTCACCGGCGGCGTGCTCGTCTCCGCCGACGAGTACCCCTCGCTGCCGCTGGCCCTCGCGAGTGCCGCCTCGGCCACGGGCGGTCGCGTGCAGCCCGTCGTGATCGAGTCCGGCGCCGGGTGGATGACGCCGTCGCTCATCGAGTCGCGCCTGTCCGACGACGTCACCGCGGTCGCCGTCTCGCTCGTCGACTGGCAGACCGGCTACCTCGCCGACCTCGCCGCCATCCGCGAGGTCATCGGCGACCGCCTCCTCATCGTCGACGCCATCCAGGGCTTCGGCGTGGTCGACGCCCCGTACGAGCTCGCTGACGTCGTCGCGACCGGCGGCCAGAAGTGGCTGCACGCCGGGTGGGGGACCGGGATCACCGCGTTCAGCGACCGTGCGCTGAACCGCCTCCGGCCCGCCCTGTCCGGCCCGCACGGCACGACCGGGTGGCCGACCGACGTCCCGTCGGTCCGTCCGGGTGCCGCCGGCTTCCAGATGACCCGCACCGACCCGGTGTCCCAGGCACGTCTGGCGGTGTCGCTCGACCGGCTCACGGCCGTCGGCGTCGCCGCCGTGCAGGAGCGGGTCACCGACCGGGTCGAGCGGGTGTTCGACATCGCCGACGAGTTCGGCCTGTCCGTCGAGTCCAGCCGCGACCCCCGGGAGCGCGCCGGGATCGTGGTGCTCCGACCGCCGCAGGGACGGCTCACCGCGCTGTCCGCGGCGTTCCACAACCACGGCGTGACGGTCACGACGCGGCTCGGGGTCGCGCGGGTGTCGGTGTTCGCGTCCACCACGGACGAGACGCTCGACATGTTCCGCGACGCCTGCCTGTCGTACGCCACGATGCAGTAGCGGCCGCGTTGTTCACGTGACCGTAACTCGGGGAACCGCGTGTCGCTGGTGCCGTGTCGGGGGTCGGACGTAGCTTGTCCCCATCGGGCACCGCGCCCGATCGAAGCGGCCACAGTCGGTGCTTCGCAGACCCGCTCCACGGCCGCGTTCGAGGACATGGACCGGGCCGAGCGCGGCCCGGGGATGGAGTGGTCGTGACCTCTCAGAACGTCTCTCGCGGAACACAGCAGCAGCACACCGCGGACTCGTCCACATCGGTCGCCCAGCGCACGTACGTGCTCGACACCTCGGTGCTCCTCAGCGATCCGCGGGCACTGTTCCGCTTCGCGGAGCACGCGGTGGTCCTGCCCGTCGTGGTCGTCAGCGAACTGGAGTCCAAGCGCAACGACCCGGAGATCGGGTACTTCGCCCGGCAGGCACTCCGGCTCCTCGACGAGCTCCGGATCGAGCACGAGCGGCTCGACTTCCCGATCGCGATCGGCGACGGCGGCTCGTTCCGGGTCGAGCTGAACCACTCGAACCAGTCCGTCCTCCCGTCCGGGCTGCAGCTCGGCGACAACGACTCGCGGATCCTCGCGGTCGCCTCGAACCTCAAGAACGACGGACTCGACGTGGTCGTCGTGTCGAAGGACCTGCCGCTGCGCGTCAAGGCGTCCTCGATCGGCATGGCGGCGGAGGAGTACCGCGCCGAGCTCGCGGTCGACTCCGGGTACACGGGCATCGCCGACCTGCAGGTGTCCGGCGAGCAGATGTCCGACCTCTACGAGAAGGAGGAGATCCGCTCGTCGCAGCTCGACGGCGTCCCGGTCAACACCGGCGTCGTCATCCACTCCGAGCGCGGCTCCGCCCTCGGCCGGGTGCACACCGCCGGCGCGGTGGCGCTGGTGCGTGGCGACCGCGAGGTCTTCGGCCTCCGCGGGCGCTCCGCCGAACAGCGGCTCGCGATCGACGCGCTGCTCGACCCGGAGATCGGCATCGTCTCCCTCGGCGGCAGCGCCGGCACGGGCAAGTCGGCGCTCGCGCTCTGCGCCGGTCTCGAGGCCGTCCTCGAACGCCAGCAGCACAAGAAGATCATGGTGTTCCGGCCGCTCTACGCGGTGGGCGGCCAGGAGCTCGGGTACCTGCCGGGCGACGCGTCCGAGAAGATGAACCCGTGGGCTCAGGCGGTGTACGACACGCTCGGCGCCCTGGTCTCCGACAACGTCCTCGACGAGGTCGTCGAGCGGGGCATGCTCGAGGTGCTCCCGCTGACGCACATCCGCGGGCGCTCCCTGCACGACGCGTTCGTGATCGTGGACGAGGCGCAGTCGCTCGAGCGGAACGTGCTGCTCACGATGCTGTCCCGCATCGGGCAGAACTCGCGGGTGGTCCTCACGCACGACGTGGCGCAGCGTGACAACCTGCGGGTCGGTCGGCACGACGGGGTCGCGTCGGTGATCGAGCGGCTCAAGGGGCACCCGCTGTTCGCGCACGTGACGCTGACGCGCTCGGAGCGGTCCGCGATCGCGGCGCTGGTGACGGAGATGCTCGACTCGCCCGACCTGGTCTAGCGGCGGCGCGCGGCACGCGCCGGCCGAGACTCGGCCCAGCGGACAGTTTCGTGGCATCTCGGCCACGAAACTGTCCGCGGATGCGAGTCTCGGCTGTCGGAAGCACCGCACTGACGGACAGGAGGCGCGGTGCCAGCTGGCACCGCGCCTCCTGTCCGTGACGGGGTGCGTCAGTTCGGGTGCGTCATGCTGAGCACGTCGAGGGCGCTGTCGAGCTGCTCCTCGGTGACCTCGCCCCGCTCGACGTGGCCGAGGGCGATCACGGCCTCGCGGACGGTGACGCCTTCCTGCACCGCGAACTTCGCGACCTTCGCCGCCGCCTCGTACCCGATCACGCGGTTGAGCGGGGTGACGATGGACGGCGAGGACTCGGCGAACGCGCGGGCGCGGTCGAGGTTCGCCTCGAGCCCGTCGATCGTCTTGTCGGCGAGCACCCGCGAGCTGTTCGCGAGCAGGCGGATCGACTCGAGCAGCGCGGTGCCCATCACGGGGATCGCGACGTTCAGCTCGAACGCACCGGAGGCGCCCGCCCACGCGATGGTGGCGTCGTTGCCGATCACGCGTGCGGCGACCATGAGCGTGGCCTCGGGGATGACGGGGTTGACCTTGCCGGGCATGATCGACGAGCCGGGCTGGAGGTCCGGGATGTGCAGTTCGCCGAGGCCCGTGTTCGGCCCCGAGCCCATCCACCGAAGGTCGTTGTTGATCTTCGTCAGGCTGACCGCGATGACCTTGAGCGCACCGGACGCCTCGACCAGGGCGTCCCGGGCGCCCTGCGCCTCGAAGTGGTCGAGCGCCTCGGTGACGGGCAGCCCGGTGTCGCTCGCGAGCTGGGCGATCACCCGCTGCGGGAAGCCCTTCGGGGTGTTGATCCCGGTGCCGACGGCCGTGCCGCCGAGCGGGACCTCGGCCACGCGGGGGAGCGTCGCGTTCACCCGCTCGATGCCGAGACGGACCTGGCGCGCGTAGCCGCCGAACTCCTGCCCGAGGGTGACGGGCGTGGCGTCCATGAGGTGCGTGCGGCCGGACTTCACCGCGTCGGCCCAGAGCGTGGCCTTCGCCTCGAGCGACTCGGCGAGGTGCTCGAGCGCCGGGACGAGCGTGCGGATGAGGGCCTCGGTCACGGCGACGTGCACCGACGTCGGGAACACGTCGTTCGAGGACTGCGAGGCGTTCACGTGGTCGTTCGGGTGCACCGGGGCACCGGCGACCTCGGACGCGAGGGTCGCGAGGACCTCGTTCATGTTCATGTTCGACGAGGTCCCGCTGCCGGTCTGGTAGACGTCGACGGGGAACTGGTCGTGGTGGGCGCCACCGATGATGGCGTCCGCAGCCTCGACCACGGCAGCGGCCAGGGTCGGGTCGACGATCCCGAGCTCACCGTTGACGATCGCGGCCGCCCGCTTGATCCGGGCGAGGGCGACGATCTGGGCCGACTCGAGCCCGCTCCCGGAGATCGGGAAGTTCTCCACCGCGCGCTGCGTCTGCGCCCGGTAGAGCGCGGACACCGGCACCCGGACCTCGCCCATGGTGTCGTGCTCGATGCGGTACTCGCCGGAGCTGTCGGTCACGGTGGTCGGGGTGGTGTCGGTCACGTCGTCGTGGTCCTTCCTGGGGTGCTCGCCGGCCGCGGTCGCGCCGGCTGGTGGGTGTCCCGATGGTGTCCGGGACGGGTCGTCGTGGCGGTCGGTCAGGCCTGGCCCACGACCGTGTCGACGGCGACCTCGCCCGTGGTGAGGTCGTAGGTCGCGCCGACGACGGCCAATCTACCCTCGGCGATCGCGTCCGAGACGGCGCCGGAGCGTTCGATCACCTGACGGAGCGTGGCTTCGAGGTGGGCGGCGCCGACGGATTCCTGGGGGATGTCGGCGTCGGTGGTGCGGACGCGCTCGACGCTCGGGGCGATGGCGTCGACGAGGGCCTGCAGGTGCGGGGCGGGGACGGGCTCACCGGAGCGGGCGGCCGCGACGGCGCCGCACTTGGTGTGCCGGAGGACGACCACGAGCGGCGTGCCGAGCGCGACGACGGCGAACTCGATCGATCCGAGCACGACGTCGTCGACGATCTGGCCGGCGTTGCGGATGGCGAAGAGGTCACCGATGCCGGCGTCGAACACGTGCTCGAACGGCACGCGGGAGTCCGAGCAGCCGAGGACGGTGGCGAACGGTGCCTGCGACCCGGCGAGCTCCGAGCGGCGGTCCGGGTCGATCCGGCCGGTGCGGCGCTTGTCGGCGGCGAAGCGGGCGTTGCCCTCGACGAGGAGTCGGAGGGCGTCGGACGGGGTGGAGGCGGCGCGGTCGGGCATGGGGCTCCTCGGGTGCTTCGGGTGGATCGGGTCGTGGTCGTGCTGCTGCTGCGGCGGGTGTTTGCTCGTCAGTTCGCGAACTGCTTGCTGACGGCGGTCGCGACGGTCCGGAAGGAGGTGTCGTCGGCGGTGCCGGACAGGACGACGGTGCCCTGGTCGAACGTCGACACGAGCGAGTACGCCTGGTTGCCCGCGTCGTCGCCCTCGGCCCGGCGGTCGTACACGGTCCACTTCGTCCCGGCGATCGTGCGGGTGCCCGTGGCGGCGTGCTGGTCGAGCTGGTTCGACACCCAGGTCGCGTTCGCGTCGATGCCCTGCTGCAGGCCGATGTACTGCTTGTCCGGCGTGAGCAGGCCGACGGTCCAGACGCTCACCCCGTCGGACGTCTTGTCCTGGTAGTCGGCACGGTTGGACGAGAAGTCCCCCGGCAACGCGGGCGCGGCGAGCGTGACGCCCGGCACCTGGGCCTGCGAGGCCACCTGGCGGTAGTCGACCGTCCGGTCGCCGATCGTGGTGTCCGGACGCACGACGACCGCGACGAGGAACAGCACGATGCCGAGCGACGCGATGAGTGCGAGCACGAGGTTGAACGCGGTCTGGTGCTGCCGCCGGGCGGTGCGGGCGGCGTCCTTGCGCGCCCAGGTCTCCTCCGGTGTCTCGGGGCGGCCCAGCTCGGCGACGATCGGGCGGCCGTCGGCGTCGGTCATCGCGCTGCGCCGTCCTCGGACGCGGCGCGTGCGGCGTCGAGCCGGGCCCGCGCGCCGACGAGCCACTCTTCGCACCGGGCGGCCAGGGACTCGCCCCGTTCCCAGAGGGACAGCGAGCGTTCGAGCGTGGCCGATCCCTGTTCGAGCTCGGCGACGACGCGCACGAGTTCGTCGCGCGCCGCTTCGTAGCTCAGCGACCGGACGTCGGGCTGCTCGGGTTCCTGCTGGGATGACACCCCTCGATCCTACCGAGCGCCCACCGACGTGCCGCCCGCGGGGGCGAACCCGTGGACAACTCCCGGCCGCGTAGGGTCTGGGGGCATGACGGACCTCCCCGACGGTGCGACCTGGTACCCGGCCCCGACCGCCCCGGACCCCGCGGACGCGCGACCCGACGTCGCCCTCGTCCTGCCCGGCGGCGGGTACCACGGCCACGCCGCCCACGAGGGGGAGGGCTACGCCCGGTGGCTCAACACGATCGGCATCTCCGCCGTGGTCTTCGCGTACCCGGTCGCCCCGCACCGGCACCCCGACGCCGTGGTGGCGACCAGGACGCTCCTGCGGGACCTGCGCGCCGGACGGTACCCGGGCCTCCCGTCCGCTCCACGCGTCCTGCTGGTCGGCTCGTCCGCGGGTGGCCACCTCGCTGCCCTCGTCTCGAACGCGCCGACGCCCGACGAACGCGCCGTGTCGGACGTGGACGACCGACCCGACCTCGCGCTGCTCTGCTACCCGGTGGTCTCGATGACCGACCACCAGCACCGGGGGAGCGCGGACAACCTGCTCGGCACGGGTGCGACGGTGTGGGCGCTGGGGGCGCTGGACACGGAGCTCATGGTCGACGGCGCGACCCCGCCGACGTTCCTCTGGCACACCGCCGAGGACCCGGCCGTCCACGTCACGCACTCGCTGCGCTACGGGCAGGCACTCGCGCGCCGGGCGGTGCCGTTCGAACTGCACGTCTTCGAGCGTGGCGCGCACGGGATCGGGCTCGCCGAGGGCACCGGGACCGCTGCCGCGTGGCCGGGCGTCGCCGAGGCCTGGCTGCGCGACCGCGGGTGGTGAGCCCTCGCCGCCGCGACGCCCGCCGCGACGTCGGCCGGGGTCAGGCGCCGTCCGGACCGGGACCGTCCGGCTCGAGCGTCCCGGTGGCGGTGCCCGCGCCGAGCGTCACGTGCACGGGCGTCGCACCGCTGAGGTCCTCCGAGCCCCGCACCACGCCGCCGTCGGCTGTCTGCACGATCGCGTAGCCGCGCCGCAGGGTGTCCCGCGGCGACAGCGCCCGGAGCCGGGCGGTGAGGTGCCCGACCTCGGAGTGGGAGCGTTCGAGCCGACGGTCGAGGAGTTCACGGGCACGGGAGAGGTCGCGCGCCACCTCTTCCGCGCGGGTGTCGACGAGCCAGGCGGTGGACGCCAGGGCGGGGCGGGAGCGCAGGGCCGCGATCCGGTCCGCCTCGACCGAGAGGGTGTGCGACAACCGGAGCCCGAGTCGTGCCCGCGCCTGCCGGACGTTGGCGAGTTCCTCGGCGACGTCGGGGACCACGCGCTTGGCCGCGTCGGTCGGGGTGGAGGCGCGGAGGTCGGCGACCTCGTCGAGGATCGGCCGGTCGGCCTCGTGCCCGATCGCCGAGACGATCGGGGTGCTCGCAGCGGCCGCGGCACGGACGAGTCCCTCGTCGCTGAAGCCGAGCAGGTTCTGGAAGTCGCCGCCGCCGCGGGCCACGATGATGACGTCGACGGTCGGGTCGGCGTCGAGCTCGAGGATCGCCGCGGTGACCTCGCTCACGGCGCGCTCGCCCTGCACGGCCGTGTGGACCGTCCGGAACTCGACCTGCGGCCACCGGAGCTGGGCGTTGCGCTTGACGTCCTTCTCGGCGTCGGAGTCCTTGCCGGTGATCAGCCCGATCCGGTGCGGCAGGAAGGGCAGGCGCTTCTTCCGGGACGGGTCGAACAACCCTTCCGCGGCGAGGGTGCGGCGCAGGCGTTCGAGGCGCTCGAGCAGGTCGCCGAGTCCGACGTGCTTCATCTCGACGACCTGCATCGTCAGCGAGCCGCCCTTGACCCAGTAGTTCGGCTTGACGGCCGCGACGACCCGGTCGCCCTGCTTGATGTCCGCGGGGACCCGGGAGCGCACGCTCGACCAGATCGAGAACGACACCGTGGCGTCGACGTCGACGTCCTTGAGCTTGCCGTAGACGTTGCCGCCCGCGACGTTCCACTGGGTGATCTCGCCCTCGACCCAGGCGGTGCCGAGCCGGTCGATCCAGTCGCGGAGCTTCGCGCCGAGCAGCGCGACGGGCCACGGGTCGTCAGCCGTCGGGGGACCCTGTTCGATCGCCAATGTCGTTCCTTCCACGCGGGACGTCCATGCTGCCCGAGACCGGTGACAGCGCGCTCCGGACGGGTTGTCCACAGGTCCGTGCGCGCTCAGCCCGCGCGCGTCCCGCTCACCTATCATCGGGGACGTGACGATCACCAACGGCCACACGGTCCCGCTCGCCCCGCCGCGGGTCCTCGCGGCGCGCGGCCGCCTGCGGGACGAACCGGTCGCCGGCACGAAGAAGGTCCTGCTCGCCGCCCCCCGCGGGTACTGCGCGGGCGTCGACCGCGCCGTCGTCGCGGTCGAGAAGGCGCTCGAGCAGTACGGCGAGCCCGTGTACGTGCGCAAGCAGATCGTCCACAACGTCCACGTCGTGTCGACGCTCGAGCAGCGCGGAGCGGTCTTCGTCGACGACGTCGCCGAGGTCCCGCGCGGTTCGCACGTGGTCTTCAGCGCACACGGCGTCTCACCGGCCGTGGTGGCGGGCGCCGCCGACCGCGACCTGCACGCCATCGACGCCACGTGCCCGCTCGTCACGAAGGTCCACAGGGAGGCGACGCGCTTCGCGAAGGCCGACCGCACCATCATCCTCATCGGGCACGCCGGCCACGAAGAGGTCGAGGGCACCATGGGCCACGCACCCGACCGCACGATCCTGGTCAACGGGCCGGACGACGTCGCCGCGCTCGAGGTCCCCGACCCCGAGAACCTCGTCTGGCTCTCGCAGACCACGCTGAGCGTCGACGAGACGATGGAGACCGTCCGGCTCCTGCGCGAGAAGTTCCCCGCGATCGAGGACCCGCCCTCCGACGACATCTGCTACGCCACCCAGAACCGCCAGGTCGCGATCAAGAAGGTCGCCCCCGGAGCCGACCTCGTGATCGTGGTCGGCTCGGCGAACTCCTCGAACAGCGTCCGCCTGGTCGAGGTCGCGCTGGAGCACGGCGCGAAGGCAGCACACCGCGTCGACTACGCCGCCGAGATCCAACAGGACTGGCTCACCGGAGTCGGCACCGTCGGCGTCACGAGCGGCGCCAGCGTGCCGGAAGAGCTCGTCACCGAGGTCCTCGACCAGCTCGCGGACGCCGGCTACGCCACGGTGGAAGAGGTCGTCACGGCGCACGAGGACCTCATGTTCTCGCTGCCGAAGGAACTCCGCACGGACGCGTCGGGCAACCCCACGCGCGCACTCGGCGGGCGTCGCCGGTGAGCGGGGGCACGGACGGCTGGTCCGCGGTGCCCGCCCGCGAGCCGGGTCAGGTCGTCGATCCCTCCCTCGGCCAGGAGGCGCGGCGCACCCCCGCCCCGTCGGCCGACGGTGACGCGCACGGTCGCGTCCACGGCCGTCCGGCACCGCAGTACGGCGAGTACGCGCCCGACGGTTGGGTGAACCCGGTGCTCGTCGAACAGGAGCGCCTCGAGCACGAAGAGCGCTCCCGAGCCGCCGGCGAACGCGAGACCCGCGACCACCCCGCTCGCGACCGCGATCCCCGTGCCGGCGCCCAGCGGCCCGGACCTGCGACCGACGGCGGGACGGCTCGCCCGACACCCCTCGCCGGACGCTTCGGCCGCACCCCGCTCGACTTCGTCCTGACGGTCGGGCTGCTCGTGATCGGGCTCTGGTCGGTCGTCGAGTCCCTCGCCGTCGGCACGACCGCCTCGACGATCCGGACCCTCGTCGAGCGCCAGTACACCGAGCTGTCCGACCCGGCGGCGCTGTCGACCGCCGTGCTCGTGCGGGCGGTCGTGCTCGTCGTGGTGTTCGTGCTCGTGGCCTGGTGGTCGATTCGACGGCTCCGTGCCCGGCGCTGGACGTTCTGGGTCCCGCTCGTGGGCGGTGTCGTCGCGTCGGTGCTCGGCATCGTGCCGGTGATGGTCGTGCTCTTCCAGGACCCGGCGTTCACGGCGTACGTGCAGCGGATGGCCGCCGGCGGCTGACCCGCCCGCCGGGACTGCGCCGGGCGTGCGGGCCCGCGACTGCGCGGCCCGACGACGACTGCGCGTGGTGCACCGTGCGCAGTCGTCGTCGGGGCGTGGACTTCCGCGGGCCAGGCGACGCCGGGCGCTCCTGCGTCAGCCGGCCAGGAACGCGGCGACGGCGCCGTGCAGGGACGCGAGGTCGTCGACGTGCACGAGCTCGCGGATCGAGTGCATCGACAGGAGCCCGACGCCGATGTCGATCGTCGGGATCCCGAGCCGGGTCGCCGCGATCGGGCCGATGGTCGAGCCGCCCGGGATCGTGTTCACGTTGACGAACGGCTGCCACGGCACGCCCGCGGCGGCACACGCGGTGGCCCAGACGGCCTCGCCCTTCGCCTCGGTCATGTAGCGCTGGTTCGCGCTGATCTTCAGGAGCGGGCCCGCTCCCGGACGCGGACGGTTCGTGGGGTCGTGCTTCTCCGGCTGGTTCGGGTGCACGAGGTGCCCGGCGTCGCTCGACAGCAGCCACGAGGCACGGAACGCCCGCGCGGCTTCGGAACGGGTGGCGCCGAGGCCCTCCTGCACGCGACCGAGGACGTCCTCGAGGAAGGGGCCGCCGGCACCGGACGGCGTCGAGGACCCGATCTCCTCGTGGTCGAACGCCGCGAACACGGGGATGTGGTCGCCGTCGGCCGGGGCCTCGGCGATGCCGCGGAGTCCGGCGTGCACGCTCGTCAGGTTGTCCATCCGGCCCGAGGCGAGGAACTCGCGGTCGATGCCCATCCGGGCCGGCGCCTGGGTGTCGGCGAGGAAGAGGTCCCACGACACGGCACCGTCGCCGAGCCGGGCGCGCAGCCACGACACCACGTCCGTCCCGCCCGCGTCGCCGTCGACCCCGACGATCGGCAGGGTGTGCCGCTGGCGGTCGATCTCCTTGCCGTCGTTCACGCCGCGGTCGAGGTGGATCGCGAGGTTCGGGATGCGGGCGACGGCGTCGGTGGACACCAGGCGGACCGTCCCGTCCGCGTCGACGACCCGGCCGGCGATGCGGAGGTCGCGGTCGAACCACGTGGAGAGGAGCGCGCCGCCGTAGACCTCGACGTTCAGCTGCTCCCAGCCGCCGGTGCGCACGCCGGGGTTCGGCTTGATGCGGAACCCGGGGGAGTCGGTGTGGGCGCCGAGGATCCGGAACGGGGTGGTCGGGGTGGCCCCGGACGGCAGACGCCAGGCGATGACGGCACCGTCACGGACCACCACGTACGCGCCGGGCATCGTCGGCCAGGCGCCGAGCTCGTCGAGCTCCTCGAACCCCGCGGCGACGAGGCGGTCCCGGGCGGCCGCTGCCGCGTGGAACGCGGTGGGGGACTCGGTGACGAACTGGGCGAAGTCGGAGGCGATGGCGTCGGCGGTCACCCGACCATCGTGGCACGGCGGTGGAGGTCACCGGACGCAGAACGGGGCGCGTCCGTCGGACGCGCCCCGTTCCTCCAGGCCGTTGCTCGGGGTGTCAGCCCTTGGTGTGGCCGGCGGAGCCGAGCACCTTCGCGGCCTCGCCGACGCGAGCCGCCATGGCGGTCTCGGCGACCTTGCCCCAGGCGCGCGGGTCGTACTGCTTCTTGTTGCCGACCTCGCCGTCGATCTTCAGGACGCCCTCGTAGTTCCGGAACATCGAGTCGGCGATCGAGCGCGTGAACGCGTACTGCGTGTCCGTGTCGATGTTCATCTTGATGACGCCGTTGCGGACGGCCTCGTGGATCTCGTCGTCGGTCGACCCGGAGCCACCGTGGAAGACGAGGTCGAGGGGGTTCTCGCCGGTGCCGTGCTTGGCCGCGACCGAGGCCTGGATCTCGCCGAGGAGCTCGGGGCGGAGCTTGACGTTGCCCGGCTTGTAGACACCGTGCACGTTGCCGAAGGTGAGCGCGGCGATCCAGCGGCCCTTGTCGCCCAGGCCGAGTGCGTCGACCACCTTCTCGACGTCGTTCGGGGTCGTGTACAGGGCGTCGTTCGTGCCCTCGTGCTCGACGCCGTCCTCTTCGCCGCCGACGACGCCGATCTCGACCTCGAGGATCGCGTTGATGTTCCGCGTCTTCTCGATCATGGTCTTGGCGATCTCGATGTTCTCGTCGAGCGGCACGGCCGAGCCGTCCCACATGTGCGACTGGAAGATCGGGTTGCGGCCGGCGCGGACCTCTTCCTCGCTCGCTGCGATGAGCGGCAGGACGAAGCCGTCGAGGGCGTCCTTCGGGCAGTGGTCGGTGTGCAGCGCGACGGTGATGTCGTAGTTCTTCGCGACCTCGTGGGCGAACTTCGCCATCGCGAGGGCACCGGCTGCGCGGTTCTTGACGGTGTGGCCGGCGAAGTAGTCGGCGCCACCCGTGGTCACCTGGAGGATGCCGTCCGAGCCCGCCTCGGCGAGGCCCTGGAGGACCGCGTTGATCGTCTGTGACGACGACACGTTGACGGCGGGGTACGCGAACTTGCCGGCCTTCGCTCGTTCGATCATCTCGGCGTACTGTTCCGGCGTTGCGATGGGCACGTGGATCTCCTTCGACTTCGGTGGTGTCCTCGCCGATCGTAGTCAGCCGGACTGGAGGCGCGGTGCGGGTTACGCGGTCGGCCCGCGCCCGGCGTGCACATGCGTCCACAGGCCCGTTGTCCGGACCGTCGGTCGGCTGCCGGTCGGTAGGCTGGCGGTCGTGACTCCCACGACGGAAACCGGCTCCCTGTTCCTCCAGCCCGACCGCAACCTGGCGCTCGAGCTCGTGCGTGCGACGGAGGCCGCGGCGATCCGTGCGCAGCCGTGGGTCGGGCGTGGTGAGAAGAACCTCGCGGACGGTGCCGCCGTCGACGCGATGCGGAAGTTCCTCGGCACGGTGAACTTCGACGGCGTGGTCGTCATCGGCGAGGGCGAGAAGGACAACGCCCCGATGCTCTACAACGGCGAGCACGTCGGCAACGGGCACGGCCCGGCCTGCGACATCGCGGTGGATCCCATCGACGGCACCTCGCTGACCGCCGCGGGTCGCCAGAACGCCATCTCGGTGATGGCCGTCTCGGACCGCGGCTCGATGTACGACCCGTCCGCCGTGTTCTACATGGACAAGATCGCCGCCGGCCCCGAGGGTCGCGGCGTCCTCGACCTCGAGAAGCCCATCGGTGACAACATCCGTGCGCTCGCGAAGGCGAAGGGCAAGGACCTCGAGGACATGCAGATCGCCGTCCTCGACCGTCCCCGCCACGACGAACTCATCCGTGCGATCCGTGCGACCGGTGCCGGCACCCGGCTGCTGCTCGACGGTGACGTCGCCGGTGGCATCGCGGCGGCGCTGCCCGGATCGACGATCGACATGTGCGTCGGTGTCGGCGGCACCCCGGAGGGCATCATCACCGCGTGCGCGATCAAGGCGCTCGGCGGTGTGATCCTCGGCAAGCTCCAGCCGAAGGACGACGAGGAGCGCGAGAAGGCGATCGCCGCCGGACACGACCTCGACAAGGTCCTCGACCAGGACGACCTGGTCACGGGCGACAACACGTTCTTCGTCGCCACCGGTGTCACCGACGGTGTGCTCGTGGACGGTGTCCGCCGGTCGCGCGGCGTCATCCACACGGACTCGCTCGTGCTGCGGTCCCGCTCGAACACGATCCGTCGCATCCAGGCGGACCACCGCGCCGAGAAGTGGTTCTGATCCGCTGACGCGGCGGCGCGGCCGGCGCTGCGCGGCGGCGCGGCGCACATCGCGTTCGCACAACCGAAGTCCGTCCGAACCACGTTCCCGCGTGGTTCGGACGGACTTTCGTTGTGCGGGGCCCGGGGCGGGGCGGGGCGGGGCGGCGCCAGCGCGGCGGAGCGCGCGCTCAGTCGTCGTCGAGGGCGCCGACGAGCTCCGGCGCGGTGAGCAGCCGCGGCTCGTCGGTGATCGTCGCCGGGTCCGCGATGACCTTCGACTCGTCGAGGAGTGACAGCCGCCGGGCACTCGGCAGGACCTGGCGTTCGAGCGACCCCACGAACCGGTTGTAGTCGACCACGGAGCCCCGGATCGACCGCCCGAGCTTGTCGACGTGTCCGGCCATGGTGGACAGGCGGCCGTAGAGCTCGCGGGAGACCCGGAAGAGCTCGTGCGCCTCTTGGGAGACGACGTCCTGCTGCCACGAGAACGCCACGGTCTTGAGCACCGACCACAGCGTCACCGGCGACGCGAGTGCGATGCGCTTGCGGAACGCGTGGTCGAGCAGCCCGGGGTCGGCGGCGAGGGCGCTCGAGATGAGCGACTCCGAGGGGATGAACGCCACGGTGAGCTCGGGTGACGCGTCGTAGCCGGTCCAGTACTCCCGCGCGGCGAGGGCGTCGACGTGCGCCCGCAGTGCCTTGACGTGCTGCCCGATGAGCGCATCGCGCCGGGCCCCCTCGGCGCCGGTCGCGGTCGCCGGGATCTCGGCAGCCTGCAGGTAGGCGCTGAACGGGACCTTGGCGTCGACGGCGATGGTCTTGCCACCCGGCAGGTGCACGACCATGTCGGGGCGGGCGGTGCCGGCGGTCGTGGTGACGGAGGACTGCACGTCGAAGTCGACGCGCTCGAGGAGCCCCGCGGCCTCGACCACGTTGCGCAGCTGGGTCTCGCCCCAGACGCCGCGCGTGCTGTTCGACGACAGGGCGCTGGCCAGCGTGTCGGCGGTGGCGCGCAGGCGTTCCTCGGACTCGGCAGCGGAGCGCAGCTGAGCCGAGAGGGCACCGTACTGCTCGCTGCGGGACTGTTCGAGCTCGGCGATCTTGGCGCGCATGACGTCGAGCGTCTGGGCGACGGGGCTGAGCGCGGAGAGCACCTTCGACTCGCCCTGGGTCCGGGCGGCGTCGGCGCCGTGCATGCGCTGGACGAGGTGCTCGAGTTCGGCGGCCCGGCGTTCGAGCGAGTCGACCTGCCGCCGGTACTGCGCGTCCTGCGCGTCGAGCCGTTCCTCGGCGTCGCGACGGACCTCGTCGAGGCGCGACCGGAGCGCCTCGGCGCTGGCGCGGGAGGTGGCGGCGTCCACGCCGGCGCGGGACCGCGCGAGCGACCAGGCGACGACCGCACCGACGGCGACGCCGATCACGAGACCGATGACCAGGGCGAGGATCTGCATGTCGCGACCTTGGCAGGACCCACCGACACCGCGCCTCCTGGGCCGCCCGAATCCATGTCATGACATTAGGGCAAACAAGGTGTACAGTCGTGATCGTCCGCCGATGAAGCCGCACGGAAGGTCCCCCGCGTCGCATGACGAACCCAGCTCCCCACGCGTACGACGTGATCACGATGGGACGTGTGAGCGTCGACATCTACCCGCAGCAGACGGGGCCGCTCGAAGACGTCTCGACGTTCTCGAAGTCCGTCGGCGGCAGCGCCACGAACGTCGCGATCGCAGCAGCCCGGCACGGAGCCGACGCGGCGGTCATCACCCGCACGGGCAACGATCCGTTCGGCCGCTACATCGCCAGGACCCTGCCGGAGTTCGGTGTCGCGAACGCCTTCGTCGAGACGGTCGAGGGGCTGAACACCCCCGTCGCGTTCTGCGAGATCTTCCCGCCGGACGACTTCCCGCTGTACTTCTACCGGGCGCCCAAGGCCCCGGACCTCATGATCACGGCGAAGTCCCTGCCGCTGCACGAGATCGAGCGGGCGAAGATCTTCTGGACGACGGCCACCGGCCTCAGCGAGGAGCCGAGCCGCCAGGCTCACCAGGTGGCGTACGAAGCGCGCAGTGCCGCCGCGTCCCCGACCGCCCGGCACACCGTGCTCGACCTCGACTACCGGTCCATGTTCTGGTCGTCGCCCGAGGCCGCGACGCGCGAGGTCGCCGTCGCCCTCGAACACGCGACCGTGGCCGTCGGCAACCGCGAGGAGTGCGAGGTCGCCGTCGGTGAGACCGACCCCGTCCGCGCCGCCGACGCCCTGCTCGAGCGCGGGGTCGAGATCGCCATCGTCAAGCAGGGGCCGAAGGGCGTCCTCGCCAAGACCCGCGACGAGTTCGTCGAGTTCCGCCCGCACCACATCGACGTCGTCAACGGCCTCGGGTCGGGCGACGGCTTCGGCGGAGCGCTCACCCACGGACTGCTGCAGGGCTGGGGGCTCGAGCGGATCCTCGCGTTCTGCAACGCCGCCGGCGCGATCGTCGCGACCCGGTTCGAGTGCTCGACCGCGATGCCGACGAGCGACGAGATCGAGCAGTTCCTGCAGGACAACCCCACGGAGGAGGCCGTCAATGCCTGAGATCAGCACCGCCGACTTCGCGCGGCTGCGGGACGTCCGCGCCGGGCAGCCCGAGCTCGTGCGGGCCGCGCTCGACGCCCGACGCAAGCGCTCCCTGCTCGCCGACGACGGCAAGCTCTTCATCGTGGCCGCAGACCACCCGGCACGCGGAGCCCTGGCCGTCCGGAACGACGAGTCCGCCATGGCCGACCGGTACGACCTGCTCGAGCGGCTCGTCACGGCGCTCGGACGCCCCGGGGTGGACGGGGTGCTCGGCACGCCGGACATCCTCGAGGACCTCGCACTCCTGGGGGCCCTCGACGACAAGGTCGTCGTGGGGTCGATGAACCGCGGTGGCCTCCGGGGCGCGACGTTCGAGATGGACGACCGCTACACGGCGTACTCGGCGCAGGCCATCAAGGACTCGGGGCTGGACTTCGCCAAGCTCCTGGTGCGCATCGCCCTGGAGGACTCGGGCACCGCCCCGACCCTCGAGGCCACGGCCCGGGCGGTCAGCGAGGCGGCCGCGCTCCGGCTGCCGATCATGCTCGAACCGTTCATGTCGGCGTGGCAGGACGGCCGGGTGGTCAACGACCTGACCGCCGACGCCGTGATCACCTCGATGGCGATCGCCGCGGGACTGGGGGAGTCGAGCGCGTACAGCTGGCTCAAGATCCCGGTCGTGGACGACATGGAGCGGGTGATGGCCGCGACGACGCTGCCGACCCTGCTGCTCGGCGGGGACCCGTCGACCCGCCCGCTCGAGACCTACGCCAAGTGGGCCGACGCACTGGCACTCCCCGGGGTGCGCGGCCTGGTCGTCGGCCGCACGCTGCTCTACCCGCCGGACGGCGACGTCGCCGCAGCCGTGGACGTGGCCGCCGGGCTCGTCCACACCCAGGAGGCCCGTGCCGGGTTCTCCACAGAATCCCACGACCCAGCCGCTCGGCTCGCGGGCGCCACCACCATGGACTCGTCCATCCCGGAAGGAAGCAACGCATGACCACCACCGAGACCGCCACCACGACCATCGGGCACTGGATCGACGGGGCACGCGTCGCGTCGACCTCCGGCAACACGGCCCCGGTGTACGACCCGGCGCTCGGGGTCGCGACGAAGCAGGTCGCCCTCGCGAACGAGGAGGAGATCCAGGCGGCGATCGCGAGCGCGAAAGCGGCGTTCCCGGCGTGGAGCAACCTGTCGCTGTCGAAGCGCCAGCAGATCCTGTTCTCCTTCCGCGAGGTCCTCAACCGCGACAAGGCGGAGCTCGCCGAGATCATCACGAGCGAGCACGGCAAGGTCATCGACGACGCCCTCGGCGAGATCGCCCGCGGGCAAGAGGTCGTCGAGCTGGCGACGAACATCCCGAGCCTGCTCAAGGGTGAGTTCAGCGACCAGGTGTCGACCGGCATCGACGTGTACTCGATCCGTCAGCCGCTCGGTGTCGTCGGAATCATCAGCCCGTTCAACTTCCCCGCCATGGTGCCGCTGTGGTTCCTGCCGATCGCGATCGCCGCGGGCAACACCGTCGTGCTGAAGCCGAGCGAGAAGGACCCGAGCGCCGCGATCTGGCTCGCCGAGAAGTTCAAGGAGGCCGGACTGCCCGACGGTGTCTTCACCGTCCTGAACGGCGACAAGCTGAGCGTCGACGGGCTCCTCACCAGCCCCGACGTCGAGTCGATCTCCTTCGTCGGGTCCACCCCGATCGCGCAGTACGTCTACGAGACGGGCACGAAGCACGGCAAGCGCGTGCAGGCCCTCGGCGGCGCGAAGAACCACATGCTCGTCCTGCCGGACGCGGACCTCGACCTCGTCGCGGACAACGCCATCAACGCGGGCTTCGGCTCCGCCGGTGAGCGCTGCATGGCGATCTCGGTCGTCGTCGCCGTCGAGCCGGTGGCCGACGAGCTCATCGAGAAGATCACGGAGCGCGCGGCGACCCTGCGCATCGGCGACGGTCGTCGCGGGTGCGACATGGGCCCGCTCGTCACGAAGCAGCACCGTGACAAGGTCGCCTCGTACATCGAGGTCGCAGAGCAGGACGGTGCGGTGGTTGTGGTGGACGGCCGCACCGTCCGACCCGACGGCGACGAGAACGGCTTCTGGCTGGGCCCGACGCTCATCGACCGGGTCCCCACCACGAGCCGCGTCTACACCGAGGAGATCTTCGGCCCGGTACTCAGCGTCGTCCGCGTCGCCTCCTACGAGGAGGGCCTCGAGCTCATCAACAGCGGGGCGTACGGCAACGGCACCGCCATCTTCACCAACGACGGCGGCGCTGCCCGTCGCTTCCAGCGCGACGTGCAGGTCGGCATGATCGGCATCAACGTGCCGATCCCCGTCCCGGTCGCGTACTACTCGTTCGGTGGCTGGAAGAACTCGCTGTTCGGCGACCACAAGGCGTACGGCGCCGACGGCGTGAGCTTCTTCACCCGCCAGAAGGCGATCACGAGCCGCTGGCTCGACCCGTCGCACGGCGGCATCAACCTCGGCTTCCCGTCGAACGGCTGAGCGCTCGTGACGACCGACAACTGGTTCAACCCCGCCGGCTCCCGCCCCGAGGCGGGCTGGACGGACGTGATCGACGGCCGTGTCGCGGGGTGGGCGTACACCGGTCTGCGGACCGGCGCGCTGACCGACGGGGGCGAGCTGTGCCTCCAGGCCGACGCCGTGGAGCGCATCGTCGTGCCGCTCGCCGGATCGGTCCACGTCACGTACGCGGGCGCCGCCGGGAACGGCGACCAGGCCCTCGACGGGCGTTCGAGCGTGTTCGACGGACCGACCGACGTCCTGTACCTCGGTTCGGGAACGGAGGCGCGGATCACCGGCACCGGTCGGCTCGCGGTCGCCGAGGCACCCACCGACACCGTCAAGCCGACGACGTACGTGGCCCGGCAGGACGTGCCGGTCGAGCTCCGCGGTGCCGGACAGTCCAGCCGGCAGGTGCACAACTTCGGCACCCCGGCGGCGCTCGACGCGGACAAGTTCATCGTGTGCGAGGTGATCACGCCGGCCGGCAACTGGTCGTCGTACCCGCCGCACAAGCACGACACGTCCGTGCCCGGCGAGGAGTCGAACCTCGAGGAGATCTACTACTACGAGTCCGCCGTCGCGCGCGGTGTCTCCGCACCGACCACCGCCGACCCGTTCGCACTGCACCGGACCTACGCGTCCGACGACCGCGCGATCGACGAGTTCCGGCAGGTGCGGACCGGCGACATCGCCCTCGTGCCGTACGGCTGGCACGGTCCCGCCGTCGCGGCGCCGGGCTACGACATGTACTACCTCAACGTGATGGCCGGGCCCGACCCGGAACGCGTCTGGAACATCACCGACGACCCGGCGCACGGCTGGGTCCGCCAGGTGTGGGAATCCGAGTCGATCGACCCGCGCCTGCCCTACGAAAGGAAGCTCGCGTGACCACCAACACGCGGAGGATGACCGTCGGCCAGGCACTCGTCGAGTTCCTGGCCAACCAGTGGACCGTCGACGGTGACGTCCGCGAACGCACCATCCCGGGGATCTTCGGCATCTTCGGGCACGGCAACGTCGCCGGCGTCGGCCAGGCCATCAAGCAGCTCCACGTCGAGCAGCCCGGCCTGCTGCCGTACCACCAGGCCCGCAATGAGCAGGCGATGGTGCACGAGGCCGTCGGCTTCGCCCGCATGCACCGCCGCCGTGCCACCTTCGCCGCGACGGCGTCGGTCGGCCCGGGTGCCGCGAACATGCTCACCGCCGCGGCGCTCGCGACGACCAACCGGCTGCCCGCACTGCTGCTGCCGTCGGACACCTTCGCCACGCGCACGACCGACCCGGTGCTCCAGCAGATCGAGCTGCCGCACGACACCTCGCTGCAGGTGACCGACGCGTTCCGTCCGCTGTCCCGGTACTTCGACCGCGTCGAGCGTCCGGAGCAGCTGTTCTCGATCGCGCTCGCGGCGATGCGGGTGCTCACCGACCCGGCCGAGACCGGCGCCGTGACCATCGCCCTGCCCGAGGACGTCCAGGCCGAGCAGCTCGACGTCCCCGTCGCCTTCCTGCAGCCGCGCGAGTGGCACATCCGCCGGCCGCTGCCCGAGCACGGGCCGCTGGCGCGTGCGGTCGAGGCCATCCGGTCGGCGAAGCGTCCGATCATCGTCGCCGGCGGTGGCGTGCTGTACTCCGGTGCGGAGCAGGAACTCGCGGCGTTCGTCGAGGCCACCGGCATCCCGGTCGGCACGTCGCAGGCCGGCGGCGGGTCGCTCGTCTGGGACCACCCGCAGTACCTCGGCGGCATCGGCGCGACCGGTACCGCCGCGGCGAACGCGATCGCCGCGCAGGCCGACGTCGTCATCGGGATCGGCACGCGGTACAGCGACTTCACGACGGCCTCCCGGACGGCGTTCCAGGACCCGGACGTCACGTTCGTCAACGTCAACGTCGCCGCGTTCGACGCCTACAAGCACGGGTCGCAGTTGCCGATCGTCGCGGATGCGCGCGAGACGCTCGTCGCGCTCGCCGAGCACCTCGCCGCGTTCTCGGTGGACGCCGGGTACGCGGCCGAGATCGCGCAGCGGAAGCACGAGTGGGACGCCGTGGTCGACCAGGCCTTCGCACCGTCCGGCCTGGCCGTGCCCGGTCAGTCCGAGATCATCGGCGCGGTGCAGTCCGCCACCGATCCGCGCGACGTCGTCATCCAGGCGGCCGGATCGCTGCCGGGCGACCTGCACAAGCTCTGGCGGGTGCGGGACGCCCTCGGCTACCACGTCGAGTACGCGTTCTCGTGCATGGGCTACGAGATCGCCGGGGGCATCGGCGTCCGCCGTGCCGCGCCGGACCGCGACGCGATCGTCATGGTCGGCGACGGCAGCTACCTCATGCTGCACACCGAGCTCGTCACGGCCGTGGCCGAGGGCATCAAGATCGTGGTCGTCCTCATCCAGAACAACGGGTACGCGTCCATCGGGCACCTGTCCGAGACGGTCGGGTCCGAGCGGTACGGCACGAAGTACCGCTACCTCGACGAGACCGGCTCGTTCGAGGGCGACGACGTGCTGCCCGTCGACCTCGCCGCCAACGCCCGCTCGTACGGCGTCGACGTCATCGAGGTGCAGCCCGGGCCGAACGCGATCGAGGACCTCACGTCCGCGGTGCGTCAGGCGAAGGCGAACGACCACACCACGCTCGTGCACGTCCACTCGGACCCGCTCGTCTACGCCCCCGAGGGTGACGGCTGGTGGGACGTCCCGGTCGCCCAGACCTCCACGCTGCCGAGCACCCAGCAGGCCCGCGCCGCGTACGAGCAGCAGGTCGCCGCGCAGCGTCCCCTGCTCGGCTGAACACCTTCCACCACACGCAGAAAGCAGACGACGACGTCATGACCGACACCGCCACCGCCACCGACGCCATCCGGATCGGCACCGCCCCCGACTCGTGGGGCGTCTGGTTCCCCGACGACCCGAAGCAGGTCCCGTGGCAGCGCTTCCTCGACGAGGCGACCGCGGCCGGCTACAAGTGGATCGAGCTCGGGCCGTACGGGTACCTGCCCACCGACCCCTCGCAGCTGCGCGACGAACTGGAGTCCCGCGGGCTCCAGCTGTCAGCCGGCACCGTCTTCACCGGGTTCCACAAGGGCGACGACCAGTTCCAACGCGCGTGGGACCAGGCCGTCAAGGTCGCCGGTCTCGCCGCAGCGCTCGGCGCCGAGCACCTCGTGACCATCCCGGACCTCTGGCGCTCGGACGCCACGGAAGAGGTGCTCGAGTCGCGCACGCTGACGGACGAGCAGTGGGAGCGCCTCGGCAAGGGCCACGACCAGCTCGGCAAGGCGCTGCTCGAGGAGTTCGGCGTGCACCAGCAGTTCCACACGCACGCGGACAGCCACGTCGGCACCTACACGGAGACCGTGCGCTTCCTGTCCGAGACGGACCCGGCCTACACGAACCTCTGCCTCGACACCGGTCACTTCGCGTACTACGGCGGCGACAACCTGAAGCTCATCGCCGAGCACCCCGAGCGCGTCGGCTACCTGCACCTCAAGCAGGTCGACACCGACCTGCTCCCCGACGTCCTGAAGAACGACGTCCCGTTCGCCACCGCGGTGGCGCAGGGGATCATGACCGAGCCGCCGCACGGCACGCCGGAGCTCGCGCCCATCATCGAGGCCGTCGCGAAGATCAACCCGGACATCTTCGGCATCGTCGAGCAGGACATGTACGGCTGCTCCGTCGACGCTCCCGGCCCGATCGCCGAGCGCACGTTCCAGCACATCTTCGGCTCGACCGCCGCCGCCCGCGCCCTCTGACACCCCAGGAGAACCCAGCATGAGCACCACCGAGAACCTCCGCGTCGCCGTCGTCGGAGCGGGCGCGATGGGCAGCGACCACGTGCGTCGCATCACGTCGACCATCGCCGGCGCCGACGTCGTCGCGATCGTCGACCCCGACACCGCCCGGGCCACCGCGGCCGCGGCGAAGGCCCCGGGTGCGATCACCGCGTCGTCGTTCGAGGACGCACTCGAGGCCACCCCGATCGACGCCGTCATCGTCGCGACCCCGGGCTTCCTGCACGAGCCCGTCCTCGTGCCCGCGATCGAGCGTGGCCTCTCCGTCCTCTGCGAGAAGCCGCTCACCACGTCGGCCGCGGACTCCCTGCGGATCGTCGAGCTCGAGCAGGCGACGTCCGAGCGCCCGAAGATCCAGGTCGGCTTCATGCGCCGGTTCGACAAGGGCTACCAGGAGCTCCGTGCGCTGCGGGAGTCCGGCTCGAACGGTGCCCTGCTCGCGCTGCACCACGCGCACCGCAACCCGACGACCCCGCCGAACTTCAGCGAGTCGATGCTGATCCACGACTCGGTGATCCACGAGATCGACATCATCCCGTTCATCACGGGGGAGCCGATCGTCGCCGTCGAGGTGAAGAAGCCGCGCAAGAACTCCCTCGCACCGGCCGACCTGCCCGAGCCGCAGTTCGTCCTGTTCACCACCGAGTCGGGCACGATGGCGATCGTCGAGATCAACGTGAACGCCCAGTTCGGCTACCAGGTCACGACCGACGCGGTGTTCGAGTCGGGTGTCGCCTACATCGGCCGCGAGACCTCGCTGAACCTCGTGTCGCAGGGCGTGTCCGGCCAGGGCGTCACCCCGTCGTTCGTGGAGCGCTTCGGCGCCGCCTACGACGAGGAGGTCCAGCGCTGGGTCGACGCCGCCAAGACCGGCGGCATCGACGGGCCGAGCGCCTGGGACGGCTACACGGCGTCCGTCGTCGCCGAGGTGGCCGTGCGTGCGCAGCAGACCGGTGCGCTGGAGCAGGTCGCCTACGCCACCGCGAAGCCGGCGTTCTACGAGACGGCCTGATCGATGCCGAAGATCGCACTCGACCCGACGCCGTTCCACCACGACCTGTCGCTGCTGGAGTTCCCGCAGAAGGTCGCGGACCTCGGCTACGAGTACCTGCAGCTCACCCCGCACCAGGACTTCATCCCCTTCTACCGACACCCGAAGGCCGACGACGACCTCGTCGATGCGTTCGCGGCCGCGTGCCGGAAGGCCGGGGTCGAGGTCGCGTCCGTCCTGCCGGTCCTCCGGTGGTCCGGGCCCGACCGTGACGCCCGCGAGGCCGCGGTGACGAAGTGGAAGCGGGTCATCGAGATCACGAAGCGCCTCGGCGTCGACACGATCAACACCGAGTTCTCCGGCCGCCCCGAACTCCCCGAGGAGTCCGAGGACGCCTTCTACCGCTCGATGGAGGAGCTCCTGCCGATCATCGAGGACGCCGGACTCCGCGTGCTCATCGACCCGCACCCGGACGACTTCGTCGAGGACGGCCTCGAGGCCCTCCGGGTCATCCGCGGCCTCAACTCGAAGCACGTCGGGTTCGTCTACGTCGCCTGCCACACCTTCCACTACGGCGGCAACATGGACGAGATCATCGACGCCGCGGGCGACTCGCTGCAGCTGATCCACGTCGCCGACGCCTACGACCACCGACGGTCGCACGGCCTCCGCTACATCACGAACCCGCCGGGCAACCCCGTGCGCGTGCACCAGCACCTCCCCGTCGGGCAGGCGGACGTCGACTTCGACGCCTTCTGGGCCGCCCTCGACCGAGTCGGCTTCACGGCGCGCGAGGACACCGTCGCGGTGTCGAGCGTCTTCGCCGAGGACGAGAACGCCGACGAGGTCTCCCGCTTCCAGCTCGACACGATCACGAAGGGACTGAACCGATGACGACCACCGTCGAGACCCCGACGCCCACCGGCACCGACGCCCGACCCGTCACGCTGCAGGCCGCGTCGCAGACCGTGACCGCCCTGTGGAACGACTCCGCGGATCCGCGCGAGCTGTCCACCGCGATCCACGAGTACGGCGCCGTCGGGGCGACCTGCAACCCGGTGATCGCGTACACCTGCATCCAGCAGGACCCCGACACGTGGGTCCCGCGCATCCGCGAGATCGCCGCCGAGCACCCGACCGCGGGGGAGTCCTGGATCGGCTGGAAGGCCGTCGAGGAGCTCTCGATCGCCGCGGCCGCGCAGCTGTTGCCCGCCTTCGAGGCGTCGGGTGGCCGCAACGGACGGCTGAGCATGCAGACCGACCCGCGTCTCCACCGCGACCAGGACGCCCTCGTCGAACAGGCCGTGCGGTTCTCGCAGCTCGCGCCGAACATCATCGTGAAGATCCCCGCCACCAAGGTCGGCATCGCCGCGATCGAGGAGGCCGCGTACCGCGGTGTCTCGATCAACGCGACCGTGTCGTTCACCGTGCCGCAGGTCGTCGCCGTGGGCGAGGCCATCGAGCGCGCCCTCGACCGCCGTGCCGCCGAGGGTCTGCCCGAGCAGGAGTTCGGCCACGTCGTCACGCTGATGGCCGGCCGCTTCGACGACTGGTTGAAGACCGTCGTCAAGCGCGACCACGTGATGGTCGACCCCGGCATCCTCGAGTGGGCCGGTGTCGCTGCGGTGAAGCACGCGTACCGGGTCTTCCAGGAGCGCGGCTTCCGGTCGCGCGTGCTCGTCGCGGCCTTCCGGAACGCGATGCAGTGGTCGGAGTTCCAGGGCGGTGACCTCGTCGTGTCGCCGCCGTTCCAGTGGTCGAAGGACATCAACGACAACGCGTTCCCGTTCCGTCCGGACGCCATCCACGACGAGGTCCCCGCGCACGTCATCGACGCGCTGCGTGCGGCCACGCCGGAGTTCGCCCGGGGCTACGACGTCGACGGCATGACGATCGACGAGTTCGACCGCTTCGGCGCCACGGTGACCACGCTGCGCCAGTTCCTCGACGCCGACGCGAAGCTCGACGCCCTGGTCCGCGACATCATCGTGCCGGCAGCATGAGCGCAGCCGCGTCCGCCGACGTCGCCACCATCGGTGTCGGCCTCATCTCGGTCGGCTGGATGGGCCGGTTGCACTCCCGTGCCTACCGCGCCCTGCCCGACCACTTCCCGGAGCTCGGCGTGCACCCCCGGCTCGTCGTCGCCGCCGACCCGATCGAGGCCGCGCGCGACCAAGCGGTGACCCGCCTGGGCTACGAGCGGGCCGTCGCCGACTACCACGAGGTCCTCGCCGACCCCGAGGTCGACGTCGTCTCGATCTGCTCGCCGAACTTCCTGCACCGCGAGATGGCGGTCGCCGCTGCCGAGGCGGGGAAGCCGTTCTGGATCGAGAAGCCGATGGGCCGGTACGCCAGCGACTCCCGACAGATCCACGAGGCCGTGCAGCGCGCCGGTGTCATCACGAGCGTCGGCTTCAACTACCGGCACGCCCCGGCGATCGAACGGGCGCGCGAACTCGTCCGCAGCGGGCGCCTCGGCCGGATCACGAACGTCCGCGGGTCGCTCCTCGCCGACTACTCGTCCGACCCCGCGGCGCCGCTGACCTGGCGCTTCGAGCGGGAGCGTGCCGGCTCGGGCGTCCTCGGCGACCTGCTCTCGCACGGGCTCGACCTGGCGCAGTACGTCGTCGGCCGGATCTCGTCCGTGACGGCGCTCGCGGAGACCTTCATCGTCGACCGCCCACTCCCCGGCGCTGGCATCGTCGACCGCAGCGCCGCCGCGACGGGGGAGCGAAAGCCGGTCGAGAACGAGGACTACGCGGCCCTGCTCTTCCGCTTCGAGGACGGCGCCGTCGGCACGATGGACTCCAGCCGCGTCATGCGGGGGCCGCACGCCGAGTACACGCTCGAGGTGTACGGCACGAAGGGCTCGGTGCGGTGGGACTTCCAGCGCCTCAACGAGCTCGAGGTCTACCTCGACGGGCAAGAGGTCGACGGGTACGCCACCCACTACGTGGCCGCGGGGGACGGCGAGTTCGCCCGCTTCCAGCCGGGCGCCGGCACCGCCATGGGGTACGACGACCTGAAGACCGTCGAGGCCGCGCAGTTCATCGCGAGCGTCCGGCGCGGGGAGCAGCTCGCGCCGTCGGTCGCCGACGGCCTGGCGGCTGCGTCGATCGTGGAAGCGGCGGAGGCGTCGCTCGCCGACGGGGCGTGGCACGAGGTGGCGCGCGTCGACGGACCGCTCACCTACGCGGCGGCGACCCCCGTGCTCTAGACGCACGACCCGACGGACGGGAGGCGCGGTGCCAGCTGGCACCGCGCCTCCCGTCTGCTCTGTCCCGCGGTCGCAATCCATGTTAGTTTGTCAGGACAAAGTATCGACCTGCAGGAGGCACCATGCCGCTCGTCCGTATCGACCTCACCACCGGCCGCACGCCCGAGGCCGTGCGTGCCGTCGCCGACGCGATCCACACCGCCATCGTCGACGTGTACGGCATCCCCGCACGCGACCGGTTCCAGATCGTCACCGAGCACCCGGCGCAGCAGATCATCGCCGAGGACGCCGGACTCGGGTTCGAGCGCACCGACGGGGTCGTGATGATCCAGGTCTTCACGCAGCGCGGGCGCGACCAGGCCGCGAAGCAGGAGCTCTACCGCGCGA
Organism: Curtobacterium sp. GD1; assembly: GCF_020882855.1. Classification (NCBI taxonomy): domain Bacteria; kingdom Bacillati; phylum Actinomycetota; class Actinomycetes; order Micrococcales; family Microbacteriaceae; genus Curtobacterium; species Curtobacterium sp. GD1. The sequence goes on from NZ_JAFEVQ010000004.1 coordinate 49,058, forward strand.
TCCACGACGGCCTTGCCGGGGTCGGTGTCGCGTCCGAGGACGTCTTCATCGGGTACGTCGAGAACGGGCCGGAGGACTGGTCCTTCGGCTTCGGCCGGGCGCAGTACGTGACGGGCGAACTCGGGGTCCCCTCGTTCGCCTGAGCGGGCCGCCTACTTGTCGACGAGCGTGACCTCGAACGAGTAGCGGTCCGGGCGGTAGCAGTGCACGCCGTACTCGACCGCGCGGCCCGAGGCGTCGTACGCGGTGCGGCTCATCGTGAGCACCGGGTCGCCGTCCTCGATCTCGAGCAGACCGGCCTCCTCGTCGGTGACCGCGCGGGCGCCGATGCGCTGCTTCGCGACCCGCATGGTCACGCCGCGGCCTCGCAGGAGCTGGTACAGGCCGTGGGTCTGCAGGTCGCCGTCGGTGATCTCGAGGAACTCCGGCGGCAGGTAGTTCTCGAGGATCGCCATCGGGACGTCCTCGGCGAAGCGCACGCGACGGATGTGGGCGACCGTGGTGCCCGGTGCGATGCCGAGCGCCTCGGCGACGGCGTCCGGGGCGGGCACGTCGTTGCGTTCGAGGAGCTTCGTCGCCGGCGCCTGCGACCCCTGTGCGAGGTCGTCGTAGAGGCTGGTCAGCTCGACCTTGCGGGTCACCGGGCCGTGCACGACCTGGGTGCCGATCCCGCGCCGGCGCACGAGCAGGCCCTTGTCGACGAGGTCCTGGATCGCCCGGCGGATCGTCGGCCGGGACAGCCCGAGCCGCTCGCCGAGGGCGATCTCGTTCTCGAGGCGGGCACCCGGGGGCATCGCGCCGGAGCGGATCGACTCCTCGATGCGCGAGGCGACCTGGAAGTACAGGGGCATCGGACCCGACCGGTCCAGGTCCATGAACAGGTCGGACGGCAGCTGGCCTTCGTTGGTCATCGCGGTCCTTCAGCAGTAGGGATTGTCGTGACAATACCACCGGGCCCGCGGCGGACCGGCCAGCGCGCCGCCGTCAGTCGGCGAAGATCATCGGGCGGTTCGACAGCCGGGGCTGCGCAGCCGTCCGCGGCTTCTCCGCTCGGGCCCGCACCGGAGCGATGGCGACCCGGACGGCCGCGCCGAGCGCCTCGACCGTGTCCGTCCCGTGGTGCCCGGCCGCGTGCACGACGATCGCCGCGCACGCCTCGGCATCGGCGGCCGCGTCGTGGTGCTGGAAGCCCTCGTACCCGGCGGCCCGTGCCGCCATCGGCAGGCGGTAGGAGTCGAGCGTGTAGGTCTTGCGGGCGACCTGCAGCGAGCACAGCGAGTGGTGTTCCGCGAGGTCGATCCCCGTCGCCGAGCACCCACCGGCGATCACGCCCATGTCGAAGCGGGCGTTGTGCGCCACGAGCACGTCCCCGTCGGCGAACGCCACGATGTCCGGGTACTGCTGCTCCCACGACTTCGCCCCGACGACGTCCGACGCGACGATGCCGTGGATGCGGGTGTTCCACTCGAGGAAGGCGTCGTGCCCGAGCGGCGGCCGGATGAACCACGACGCCCGCTCGACGACCCTGCCCGCACGGACCTTGACGAGTCCGACCGAGCAGGCGCTGGCGGGCGAGCTGTTCGCGGTCTCGAAGTCGATCGCGGTGAAGTTCAACGGCACGGTCCCGATCGTCGCACGCGGCGCCGACATCGCCGCAGAGCCCCTCGGCGTTGCGGCCGGGCCGGCCGTCCCGGCCGTCGGGCGTCGGCAGTCGACGGTCGGCCGTCCGCGTCGGACTGTCGGACTGTCGGACTGTCGGACTGTCGGACTGTCGGACTGGAGGCGCGGGTCGGCCCCGACGGGCGGCCGCCGGTAGGCTGTCCTCCCGTGGCACTCACCATCGGAATCGTCGGTCTCCCGAACGTCGGCAAGTCGACCCTGTTCAACGCCCTGACCAAGAACCAGGTCCTCGCCGCGAACTACCCGTTCGCGACGATCGAGCCGAACGTCGGCGTGGTGAACCTCCCCGACCCGCGGCTGGACCAGCTCGCGACGCTCTTCAACTCCGAGAAGACCGTGCCGGCCCCCGTGTCGTTCGTCGACATCGCCGGCATCGTCAAGGGCGCGAGCGAGGGCGAGGGGCTCGGCAACAAGTTCCTCGCCAACATCCGCGAGGCCGACGCCATCGCCCAGGTCGTCCGCGGTTTCACCGACGACGACGTCGTGCACGTCGCGAACAAGGTGTCGCCGAAGGACGACCTCGAGGTCATCAACACCGAGCTGATCCTCGCCGACCTCGAGACCATCGAGAAGGCGCTGCCGCGGTACGAGAAGACCGTGAAGCTGAAGCAGGCCGAGCCGATCGTGCTCGAGACCGCTCGTGAGGCCAAGGCAGCGCTCGAGCAGGGCACGCTCCTGTCCGCCACCTCGATCGACCTCGCACCGATCGCCGAGCTCGGGCTCCTGTCGGCAAAGCCGTTCATCTTCGTCTTCAACGTCGACGAGGCGATCCTCACCGACGAGTCCCGCAAGGCCGAACTGTCCGCGCTCGTCGCGCCCGCGCAGGCCGTGTTCCTCGACGCCCAGGTCGAGTCCGAGCTGATCGAGCTCGACCCGGCCGACGCCGCCGAGCTCCTCGAATCGACCGGGCAGACCGAGTCCGGCCTCGACCAGCTCGCCCGCATCGGCTTCGACACCCTCGGGCTGCAGACCTACCTGACGGCCGGTCCGAAGGAAGCCCGCGCGTGGACGATCGGCAAGGGGTGGAAGGCACCCCAGGCTGCCGGCGTGATCCACACCGACTTCGAGAAGGGCTTCATCAAGGCCGAGGTGATCTCGTTCGAGGACCTCATGGCTGCTGGCTCCATCGCCGAGGCCCGTGCGCACGGCAAGGCCCGGATCGAGGGCAAGGACTACGTCATGCAGGACGGCGACGTGGTGGAGTTCCGCTTCAACAACTGACCCGTCGTCCGGTTGTGCGCCTCGGTCCGTCCTCAGCGGGCGTAGGGCCAGTAGCGGAACGTCGACTGCTCGCCACGCCTCTTCTCCGGCAGACGGTGGCCGTACGCGCCGACCGTCTCCTCGAACAGTGCTCCGTCGCTCACGACCTCGAAGCGGAAGCCGCTCCGGCGATGAGTGCCCGACCCTTGGTGCTGCCACGAGCCCGGGACGATCCGGAGGAGTGCGCGAGTCACGCCGCGATGCGCTGCGACGGCGTACTCGATCCCGTGGCGCTCGACCGTGGCTTCGGAGAACTTGAACCACTTCGACGCCGATTGCCCGATCTCCTGGGAGTGCTTCTCGCGCTCCGCCCGCGGGAGCCATTCCGCCTTGTACCCGTAGCCGTCCAGTTCGGAGCCGTCGAGCGCCTCCTCGCGACTGCTGGTCCACGCGCCGAGCGAAATGATGAGCAGGGGTTCGTCCGTCTCGAGCGGCGGCGCTGACATCTCGTCGAGAAGGTCCTGGAGTCGCATGATGCCGTGCCCCTTGGCCGACTCTCGTCGTGCGTTCGTGAGCTGGGCGGCTTGGCCTCCGGGAAGCCGCACGGTTCCTGTGGCCCGTGCGAGGACCGGCATCGAGCGGAGCAGGTCGATGCACGCGGCCTCGACAGACGTGTACTCGACCTTGGACCGCATGCCGTAGCGGACGATCCAGATCTCCGGTTCAGCGCCGAGTTCCCGGATCGCCTTGATCTTGGCGATCTTGTTGCTCGGGGTCTCGGCGCTGTCCGTGAGCAGCGCTTCCCTCCCGTGGGAGGCGAACCGTTCGCCCTTTCCCTTCCCGACGTAGAAGGGCACACCCGTCGCGGGATCGACGAGCATGTAGACGTAGAGCCCGAGTTCGTTCGCTACCTGCTGCTGCACGCTTGGGTCGATCGCGGTCTGCACTGGCATGGTTCTTCCCCCGAGTTGTTGACGTTTACTCAAAGAGCCTAGGGCACGATGTTGGTGAGCGTGACCAACGCGCGGCTTCGCCGGTGACGGTGCTGGGGGATTCGCAGTGCCGTCGCCGGAATCGATCGCACGCCGCCAGGATGGGTACATGACGAACGCGCAGGCGGGCTGGTACGACGACGGTTCCGGGACGATGCGGTGGTGGGACGGCTCCGCGTGGACGGAGCAGGTGCGGCCCGCGGCAGCGCCGTCACCGGGACTCGGCGGGGTGATCGACCGCATCCAGGCCGAGGCCTCCGCCGGTGGGCAGCCGCGCCCTGCTGCAGCCGGTATGAGCTACGTCGTCCTGCAGGTGGTGCTCAAGGAGAAGTTCTTCGGTACCGGGTCCGGCAACCTCACGGAGCTCGAGCGGGCGATCAACGCCCAGGCGGCGCTCGGGTACCGGCTGCACACGATCACCACGTCGTCCTCGGGCAGCACCGGCTTCGGCGGCGGCGACCGGATTCAGGCGACGATGGTCTTCGAGAAGCTCGTCTGACCGCAACCGCGGATGCGTGCGTCGGACCGGCTGGCTTGGCGTCTGTTCGCATCGCCGCGCTAGGTTGGCGCTGAGTCCATCGCCGAGGAGGCCCCATGTCGTACGTCGTCGACTTCGAGCACGTGTCCACCGTCGGGTTGGAGTCCTCGCCGGTCGCGGACGCCCTCGCCGGCCTCCGGGCGAACGAGGCCCGCTACTTCAAGAACAAGTACGACCACGTCTTCACCACCCACCCCGCCGAGGACGTGCCCGACCTGGTCGACTACGTCACGAAGGTCCTCCAGGACGAGCGGGGACTGGCCATCGCCTCGAAGCCGCTCGAAGCCACCGAGGCCTTCGTCGACGGGATCCGTTGGACCCACGTCTTCTACGAGTCCGGACTCGCGGTCAACGTCCTCTACACGTTGGAGCCGGGCGGCAAGCGAGCGGTCGGGTTCAAGCTCTCGGACGGCATGGAGGTGCCGGAGGAGCTGGCGGACAAGTTCAACTTCGCGCGGCAGAAGTCGAAGCTGGCGGGGACGATTCGCGGTTCGTACTTCGTCGTCAAGGGCGAGTACTGACCTCGCGTCGTCCGCGCTGAGCCGATCGTCGTCCGGTTTGGCCACAGAACGCGCTTGCTCGGCCCATGCGCATCACGCCCACCTACCGTCGAGAGGCTAGGAGGCAACGTGAAGTACATCCACTACGACGGCAGCCAGATCCTCACGGGGGACGCGATCGCCGATGCGGTCGCGGACTACGCGGCGATCCTCGGTGCCAACGGCAGGACCGACACCGTTGCGATCCCCGCGGTGGCCGACGACGGCTCGGTGACCCGGACGACGGTGCTGATCGGCCCCGCGAGCGAGCTGACCGTGAGCGCGGCGCCCGACGACGAACTCGAGCCCGAGGACCACGCGTTCATCCGGCGGCTGCGGGACGCTGCGGAGCGAGCGGGGACCGAACGGCCGGTGGACGTCGACGGCGGCCACCGCTTCGCCGACGCCGACGAAGCGAACACGGCGGACGCGGACACGGCGGCCGCGGACACGGCGACCGCGGACACGGCCGCGGCGGACACAGCGGCCGCGGACAAGACCGACTGACCCCACACACGACGAAGGCCGCCGAGCAGTGCTCGGCGGCCTTCGTGTGTGGCGTGCTGGGGCTCAGGCTGCGAGTGCCAGTTCGCCCACGCGGACGGACTGCGCCTGCACGAGCGTGCGGCTCGCCTCGCCGCGCCACGAGCGACCGGGCACGGTCCAGCCGGCCTCGCCGTCGATGTCGACGCGGGCGCCACGGGTGATGAAGAGACCGAGGTCGTCGGCCGGGATGCGGACGAGGTACTCGCGCTGCGAGCGCTCGTCGCGCACACCGAACTCGGCGATGCGGTCGGGGGAGACGGTCGGCGCCGCGAGGGCGGTGCCGGTGATGGTGATTCGTTCGTTGCTGGTCATGGTGTTGCGGTACTTCCTGGTCGTTCGGCGCCCAGGGCGACTCGGTGTCGGCGGACGGCTGAGTCCGGCGCGACGCATCGAGTGCGGGGCGCGCACGTCGAGCTTCGACGTGCAGCTCGTCCGTTCGGATCGAGCGGTGGTCTCGTGGGAATGCGACTCGGGTGAGTCGGCTTCGAGACGGTTCGGTGTGCGCGAGTCAGATGGGTTCGCTGCAGTGCACCAAAAGAGCACTCTACTCGACGATGTCAGGATTGTCCAGGAACGATGTCCAGCGGCTCCCACCTGCAGCGACGTTGCCCGAGCCGTCGAGTCTGGCGGCGGAGGACGACGGCTTGCGACCGGCCTGCTCGTGGATCAGCCCGTCGAACGCCTCGGAGAAGTCGAGGCGGGGGACTGCCGCGGTGACGGCGAGCAGGTCTGACGTCTTCCACCGGGCGAACCCGGCCCCGGAGACGTCGAGCGAGGTCGCGACCTCGAGCAGATGTCCCTCGACGTCGAGCGCGGGGTCGACCGACGTCCACATGTGGCGCTCGATCACCTCACCGACCCGACGGGCACGGGCGGCGTCCCACCCGGCACCGAGGGCGAACACGCTGCCGACCGCACCGCCGGCGTCCTCGAACGGCACGGCGTGGGCGTCGAAGGACGGCGTCACGCCGAGGTCGTGCAGCATCGTGGCGACGAACAGCAGCTCACGGTCCGGTTCGAGCTCGATGGTCGGTGCGAGGAGCGACGCCCACGCCCACGAGCGCAGGCAGTGGTTCACCAGCGCCGGCGAGGACCACGCGCGCACGACATTGAGCGCCCGCGCGGCCACGGGGGAGGGCGGTGCGAGCAGCGCGTCGACGTCCAGGGTCATGGCAAGAAGGTATCGGAGGCGACCGACCGACGGACGGGAGGCGCGGTGCCAGCTGGCACCGCGCCTCCAGGCCGCCTGTTGGTTCAGTTCAGGGTCGGGGTGTCCTCCGGCACGACACCACCGCCGTACAGGTCGGTCGCCAGGTCGCGCAGCGCGCGGAGCGCGACGCGCTGCGTGAGCGGGCCGTAGGAGATGCGGGCGACCCCGAGGGCCTCGTACTCGGCGCCCGGCAGGGCGCCCGGCAGCCCGATCACGGACAGCTTGCCGCGACCGAGGCCCGCGACGAGCTGCTCCACGACGTCACGCTGGATGGCTCCCGGCACGAACACCAGCGCGGCGCCGTTGTCGAGGAACGCCTTGCCGCGGGCGATCGCGTCGGCGATGCTCTCCTCGATCGGGCGGTCCCCGCCGCGGGCGATGGCGTCGGTGCGGGCGTTGAGCTGGAAGTCTATGCCCTCGGCCTGGGCGGCGGCGGTGATGGCGGCGACCCGGGCGACGGCCTCGTCGAACGGGCGGAGGCGGTCCTCGACGTTCGCGCCCACGATCCCCGCAGCGATCGCCCGGCGGATCGTCTCGGCCGGGTCCTCGTAGCCGTCGTCGAGGTCCGCCGTGACGGGCAGGTCCGTGGCGGCGGCGACGATCGCGGCGCCCGACAGGGCCAGGTCGAGCGGCATCCCGCCGTCGTCGTACCCGTGCGAGGCGGCGATGGAGTGCCCGGCGGTGGCGATCGCCTTCGTCTCCGGCAGGTCGCTGACGACCTTCGCGCTGATCGCGTCCCAGACGTTGACGACGCGGAGGATCTCCGGTGCTTCGTGCAGCTGCTTGAGGGTGGTCGCCTTGTCGGCGGTGCTCGTGCTCATGACCCAGACAGTAGGCCGACCAGCCCGGGCAGGGATCATCGTGTCCGTCGCGCGACGTCACCGTAGCGTCGAGGACACCACCAGGAAGGACACCGACATGGAGCGTTGGAACGAGGCGATCGCCGCGGTCGAGGAACACCTCGACGGCGGCCCGGACGACACCGTGCTCGACGTGGACGAGCTCGCGCGCATCACCGGGACGAGCGAGTACCACTTCCGGCGGGTGTTCTCCGCGCTCGCCGGGATGCCGCTCTCCGAGTACGTCCGACGTCGGCGGATGACGCTCGCCGCGGCCGTCATCGCCTCGGGGACGACGACCGTCTCGGACGTCGCCGCACGCTTCGGGTACGGCTCGGCCGATGCCTTCGGGCGGGCGTTCCGCGCCGTGCACGGCATCGGGCCGCAGGAGGCGCGCGAGCCCGGCGCAGTGTTCCGGTCGCAGGGTCGGCTGTCCTTCCGTCTCACCGTCGAAGGGAGCACTCCCGTGCAGTACCGCCTTGTCCAGAAACCCGCCTTCCGTCTCATCGGACGCTCGACCCGTGTCCCGCTCGTGTACGAGGGGCCGAACGACGCGATCCAGGCGTTCGAACGCAGCATCACCCCCGAGGACCGGGAGCGCATCGCCGGACTGTCCGACCAGGAGCCGTCGGGCGTGCTGTCGGTGTCCGATGCGTTCGCCGAGGGCCGCGCGGACGGCAGTCTCCTCCGTTACTCGGTGGTCGCCGCCACCTCGGTCGAGAGCGCACCGGGCCTCGACGTCATCGAGGTGCCGGCTGCGACGTGGGTCGTGTTCTCCGGCTCGGGAGCGGTGCCCGAAGCGATCCAGGCGCTGTGGCCGCAGGCGTTCGGGGAGTGGTTGCCCGCCAACCCGTACCGTCTCGTGGCGGCGCCGGAGATCGCTCGTGTCCGGCTCGCACCCGGCGGTCGTACCGCGGAGGCCGAGCTCTGGCTCGCGGTCGAGCCCGAGCCGGGGGCGTGACGCGCATCTGCTGAGCAGCAATGGTCGGGTCGGCGAAGGCAACCCGACCATTTCTGCTCACGATCCGCGCCCCCGGCGTGACCCGCGCACGACGCAGGATGACGGCCGGACTCGCGCCGCGCCTCCAGTCCGATGCATGCTGGGACGCATGGCGCACGACGAGGAGGACCCGGTCGGCACCCTGCGAGGGGTCCGCACGAGCATCAAGTGGACGCGGTACGCGCCCGACGTCCTGCCCCTGTTCGTCGCCGAGATGGACCACGAGGTCGCGCCGGCGATCCGGCAGGCGCTCATCGAGCGGGTGCAGCAGTCCGACCTCGGGTACCTCGACGGGCCCGGGCCGCTCGCACCGGCGTTCGCCGCGTTCGCGAAGGACCGCTGGGACTGGGACGTCGACCCCGCCCGGGTGTCCCTCGCCACGGACGTCAGCGTCGGGATCGTCGAGTCGCTCCGCCTCGCGCTGCCGGACGGCGGCCGGGTCGCGATCACGCCGCCGGTGTACCCGCCGTTCTTCGAGCTCGTCGAAGAGGCCCGATGTCAGGTGGAAGAGGTCCCGCTGCTCGAGCAGTGGGGCGTCTACCGGCTCGACCTCGAGGGCCTCGAGCGCGCCTTCGCCGACGGCGTCCGCGTCTTCCTGCTCTGCAACCCGCACAACCCCGTCGGCCTCGTGCACGACCACGACGACCTCCTGGCGCTCGCCGAACTGGCCGCACGGTACGACGTCCTCGTCATCAGCGACGAGATCCACGCACCGCTGACGCACCCCGGCGTCCGCTTCACCCCGTTCGCCGCGGTTGCCGAGCCCGCCGGGGCGCGGAGCATCTGCGTCACGAGCGCGAGCAAGGGCTGGAACCTCGCCGGGGTGAAGTGCTCGATCATCGTCGCCGGGGACGCACGGACGGCAGCGCTCCTCGACACGCTCTGGGAGGAGGTCGCCTGCCGCACGAGCATCCTCGGGTTGCACGCGAACCTCGCGGCGTTCAGCCTGGCGACGGACTGGCTCGACGACGTGGTCGCCCGGATCGTCGCGAACGAACGGCTGCTCGGCTCCCTCCTCGCGGAGCACCTGCCCGGCGTCGTGTACACCCGGCCCCGCGCCGGCTACCTGGCGTGGCTCGACTTCCGCGGCATCGGGCTCGGGGACGACCCGGCCGTGCCGCTCCGGGAGCACGCCTACGTCGCGTTGAACTCCGGCCTCGGGTTCGGATCGCAGGGCCGCGGGTTCGCGCGGCTCAACCTGGCGTGCTCGCCGGACACGCTGCGCGAGGCGGTGCTGCGGATCGCGGCGGCCTACCCGTCGAGTGCGCAAGAGGGGCTGGTCTGGCACGTCGCGTGAGCGACGGGCTGGTGTCGGCCGTCAGCTGCTGGCTGTCGGCTGTCGGCTGTCGGCTGTCGGCTGTCGGCTGTTGCCGTCGGCCTGGAGGCACGGGTCGGCTACTCGGGTCGGCGCGCCTCGACGAGGTGACGGGCTGAGGACGCCACGAACGGTCCGTCCCGCTGGATCAGCTCGTGCAGGTCGCGCAGACGGTCGCGGTACCGCTCGACGCTGAAGTCCGGCACCCACCAGATCACCTTCCGCAGCAGGTAGACCACCGCCGCGACGTCGTGGATCTCGATGCGGGTACGAGCGGTCCGGAGGTCCACGACCTCGAGGCCGGCGGCGCGCGCGGCGTCTGCCTCGTCGTCGTGGTGACGCCCCCGACGCTCGATCGGCTTCGGGCCGAGGAAGAACTCGATGAGCTCGAACACGCTCGCCGGGCCGACGTGCTGGGCGAAGTACGCGCCTCCGGGGGCGAGTACCCGGGCGATCTCGTCCCAGTGGATCGAGGCGGGGTGCCGGCTCGTCACGAGGTCGAAGGCGCCGTCGGCGAAGGGCAGCGGCGGTTCGTCCGGGTCAGCGACGATGACCACTCCGCGCGGGTGCAGGAGCCGAGTGGCGGCGGCGACGTTCGGCGCCCAGGACTCCGTCGCGACCGCCGTGGCCGGGAACGCCGTGGCCTCGGCGAGGACCTCACCACCGCCGGTCTGCACGTCGAGGCTGGCGGAACCGGGGACCTCGGCGAGGCGGCCGAGTCGCTCGCCGAGCAGCTTCGCGTAGCCCCAGGGCGGGCGCTCCTCGGTGGCGCGGCCGTCGAGCCACGAGAAGTCCCAGCCGGTGACGTCGGCGGCTTCGCCGATCGCGATCAGGTCGTCGAAGGTCGTGGTGCTCACGCGGTCCATGGTGGCGTCTCCCCGACGAGGGCGCCAGCTCGTCGCAGCTGCTCGCTGACGGGGAGCGTCAGGCCACGTACTGGTTGCGTCCGACGACGCGGATCGTCAGGTCGACCTCGCGCGCGGGCACCTCTTCGGTGAGCCCGATCCACTCGCGGGCGACGAATCCGACGGAGGGCCACCGGGTGACCTCGGTCACCAGGAACCCGTCGATGAACACCTGCCACGCGCCGCGTTCGCGGACGGCCTGCACCTCGTGTGTCGCCATGCCGCGAGCGTACCGGGTCGGTACCGCTCCGTGGCGGCTCCGCTCAGAGGTCGAGTGTCATGTGGACGTCCGCGCGGGCGTAGGGGCTGGGCGCGACCTCGTCGTGGCCGAGGTGCCGGAACCCGAACGCCTCGTACAGGTGCACGGCGCTGGCCAGCTGCGCGTTGCTCTCCAGCACCACCCGGTGCGCACCGATCGCCCGGGCACGTTCGAGTGCCGCGGCGATGAGCTTGCGGCCGGTGCCGTGCCCCTGGTGCTCGGGCGAGACGGCCATCTTGACCAGCTCGAACACCCCGGGCCCGACGGGCGCGATGCCGACGCAGCCGATGACCGGCCCGTCCGATCCGAGCCGTGCGACGAAGGCGGCGCCGCCGGGCTCGACGATCTGGCCGAGCGGGTCGCCGAGGAGCTTCCGGTCCTCGTCCTCGAGCGTGAAGAACCGGCTGATCCAGGCCTCGTTGAGGACGCGGAACGCCTCGGCGTCGGCAGCGGAGGCGATGTCGGTGATGAGGACGGCGTCAGTGGTGGTCGCATCGGGCATGCACCCATCCTCGGACGCCGTGCCGAGTCCCGTCCAATACTCGTTCGAGCGGATCGATACGCTGTGTGCATGGATCGCGAGCCCGACGTCGACCTCCGGCAGCTCCGGGCGTTCCTCGCCGTGGCCGACGAACTGCACTTCGGACGTGCTGCCGAGGCACTCCGGATCGCGCAGCCGGCACTGTCGCAGCAGATCCGGCGGACGGAACGGGCGCTCGGCGTCGACCTCTTCGTGCGGACGAGTCGCAGCGTCGCGCTCACCCCGGCCGGGCGGGTGCTGCAGGGACGGGCACGATCGCTCCTGCAGCAGGCTCGCCGGGACCTCGACGAGACCGTGCGGGTGGGCCGGGGCGAAGCGGGTCGGCTCGACGTCGGGTTCGTCGTCTCCGCGCTGCCGCTCGGTCCGATCGAACGCGTGCAGGTGTTCCGGGAGCATTACCCGCTCGTCCGCGTGGAACTCACCGAGGGCTACTCGTCGACCCTGCTGGCGCGGATCGTCCGCGGGGAGCTCGACCTGGCGATCGTGCGCGATCCCGATCCCGACCCGGCCGTGCGCTTCCTGCCGTTCCGCAGCGAGCGGTTCGTGGCAGCGGTCCCGCGTGGGCACCGGCTCGCGGCGCGGGCATCGATCCGGGGACCGGAGTTGCTCGACGACCCGTTCGTGTTCTTCCCGGCGGAGGCCGGATCGGTCGCGACCGAACGCAACCTCGCCCCGGTGGTGTCCGGCGCCCGGCGACCCGTGGTCGTGCAAGAGGCCACCACCTGGGCCACGCTGCTGCACCTGGTCGGTGCCGGCCTCGGGGTGACGGTGGCGCCGGAGAGCGCCACGCTCGCCGCTCCGGACACCGTCGTGCTGTTGCCGCTCGAGGCGGACGACCACCGGAGCGAGCTCGTCTGGGCCGCCCGCGCCGACGACGACCGCGAGATCCTGCGGAACTTCATCGCCGCGACGGAGTGAGTCCGCAGCGCCGGGCCCCTCACGCCAGCGGCAGCACCGGTGCCCGCTGGTCCCCGAGCTCGTCCACCCGCCAGGGTCGAGTGCCGCGCAGCGTCAGGCCGAGCTGCGCGAGCACGAAGCCCACGTGCGGTTCGACGTCCGGGTCCCACGGCCCCTCGACGCCGAGCCCGAACGCGCCGAGCTCGTCGTCCGCCTCGTCGCGAAGGGTCAGGCGCCACCGGCCGTCCCCGAGTTCCTCGACGACGGCCCACCGGGCGGTGCTGAACCGGCTCACGCGGTCTTCGCCACGTCCTCGGTGAAGTTCCGCACCCGCTGCAGGAGTGCTTCGCCGCGCATCGCGATCGTCGCCGGCGGGTTGAGGTGCGGCGGCGCGGTGCGGATCAGCATCGGGCACCCGAGGTCCTCGCAGATGTAGGAGCCGATGGTGTTGCCGTTCCGCCCCGATTCTCCGGCGCGCGCGGCCGAGAACAGGCGGACCTGCGTCGCCGGCTGCGGGGAGTGGCAGAACGAGCACATCGCGGCGATCCCGGGGCGGAGGGACCCACCGGCGGAGCGCACGACGATCCCGACCGGGCGGTCGTCGATCCAGGACACGATGTAGCCGCGGCGGGCGGCCTGCGGATCGCGCCACCCGAGGAACTCGCGCTCGTCCCACAGCGTCTCGTGCAGGCCGGGGATGGGCAGCTGGGCGAGTTCGTCCGGGGTGGCGTTGACGAACGACGAACGGATGTCTGCTTCGGTCAGTGGCTTCACGGTGCCATCACCATATGCCCCACCGCCGACACGCGTCAGGACCCCAGACGGGAGGCGCGGATCGCCCCGAGCGCGCTCGTCCCGTCCGCCACCAGGACGGCTCGCCGCAGCGCGTCGCGTCCGACACGTCGGGCGGCCGCGTCGTCGGCGGCGAACTCCACGAGGACGCGCGTCGAGCGCGCCATGGCGCGCGCGCCGGGGATCCACGGGACCGCACGCTCGATCGACTCGGCGATCCCGACCGCGACCGCGTGGCGCTGGGTCAGGTGCGCGCGTTCGTGGGCGACCACGGCCTCCAGCTCGTCGGTGCGCAGACGGTCCGCGAGCCCGGTGCTCACGAGCACGCCGCCGGACCTGCCGGGGACGGCGCAGGCGAGTGCGTGGTCCGCCTCGAGGACGGACACCGGCGTGCCGTCGATCTCGCGGTGCGGTGCCGCACCGGAGCGCATCGCCTCGCGAACGGCCTCGTGCTCGGGGCCGGGCCGGACCCGGACCGCGATCACGAACGCGAGCACGGCGAGCAGGGCGACCCCGACGTTGAGGCCGTGCGTGGGGGAGCCGCCGAAGCCCATCGGGTCGGTGATCGGGCGGTTCGCCACGACGAGCAACGTGATGCCCGCGACGAAGCCGACCACGCCGAGCAGCACCGCCACCGACCAGCACACCAGCGCTGTTCGCGGCCGGTCGATCGTCCACGCGGAGCGGGTCAGGACCCGGGGCGCGAGGACCACGACCGCCAGGGCGAGCGCGATGAGGACGACTCCGGTGACGACCACGGCGGATCCGTCAGGAACGGGCTCGGGCGTCGAGGGCGCGGCGGATGACGTCGAGGTCGTCGGAGGCGAGCGACCCGGTGAACTGCAGCAGGGCGGCTTCGCGGTCGGTCGCGGCGGCGAGGGCGTTCGACATGAGGGAGGCGGTCTGCTCCTCCCTGCTGTTCGTCGCACGGAAGGTGAGCGGTGCGTCGTCGTGCTGCTGCCGCTCCACCCGTCCCTTGCGACCGAGGCGGTCGAGCACGGTGAGCACGGTCGTCAGTGCGGGCCGGGGTTCCGGGAAGGCGTCGAGCACCTGGCGCGCGCTGAGCCCGCCGTCCGCCGACCAGAGCGCGTCGAGCACCGCCTGCTCGAGCTGCCCTCGGGGGCGTGATCGCTGACCTGCCATCCCCGCATTCTACGAGATGTCGAACCACCGGGTCCGTCACATGCCCGAAACGCGGGGTCGGTATGATCGGCCCGACAACTGAAGACCGGCCGTTCATCCGCCGCGGGAGACGTCGTGCGGTGCCCTGGGCACCCTGCACGGCACCGAAGGAGCAATCCCCCCGACAATCTCTCAGGTCCCACACCGCAGCGGACAGGCCACTCTGAAAAGCAGCCACGATGCCCCCACCGGGTCGGTCCGTGGCTCGCCCACGGTGAAAGCCGCCGGACCTCACGGGCCGCGGTGAAACTCTCAGGCCCATGACAGAGGGGGAGTTCCGCCCGACGACGGTCGTCGGGTCCTGCCGATGCCAGGAGAACTCCGCCCATGCCAACGTCCCCACTGCGCTCGTCGCCGCTGGAGCCCGCCCACGAAGCCGCCGGCGCCACCTTCACCGACTTCGCCGGGTACCGGATGCCCGTCCGGTACTCGTCCGACCTCGCCGAGCACCACGCCGTGCGTCAGGCCGCCGGTGTCTTCGACCTCTCGCACATGGCCGAGATCGGCGTCACCGGTCCGCAGGCCGTGGCCTTCCTCGACCACGCACTCGCCGGGTCGTTCGGCGCGATGCCGGTCGGACGGGCGAAGTACTCACTCCTCCTCGCCGAGGACGGCGGCATCCTCGACGACCTCGTCGTCTACCGCACCGACGAGGACGTCTTCCTCGTCGTCGCGAACGCGTCGAACCGGCAGGTCGCGGTGGACGCCCTGACGGCACGGGCCGACGGCTTCGACGTCGAGGTGTCGGACGACTCGGACACCACCGCACTGGTCGCGATCCAGGGCCCGGCCGCTGCCGGGACGCTCGACGCGATCGTCGTCGCCGACCGGCTCCAGCCGGAGAGCCCCCTCGACGAGCTCGGGTACTACCGGGCACTGCACGCGGTGTTCGACGGCGCCGAGGTCCTCGTCGCCCGCACCGGCTACACCGGCGAGGACGGCTTCGAGGTCTACAGCGACCCGTCCGTCGCCGGAGCGCTCTGGGACGCCCTGCTCGAGGCCGGCGCCGACCGCGGGGTCGTGCCCGCCGGCCTCGCCGCCCGCGACACCCTCCGGCTCGAGGCGGGCATGCCGCTCTACGGGCACGAGCTCGGCACCGACGTCCGTCCCGCCCAGGCCGGCCTCGGCCGGGTCGTGGCCAAGGACGGCGACTTCGTCGGCGCCACCGGCGTCACCCCGTCGGACGACGCCCGCGTGCTCGTCGGCCTGGTCACCGAGGGCCGCCGGGCCCCGCGTGCCGGGTACGACGTCGTGCAGGACGGCGTCGTCGTCGGCACCGTCACCTCCGGTGCGCTCTCGCCGACCCTCGGCCACCCCGTCGCGATGGCGTTCGTCGACCCGGCGCTCGCCACCGAGGGACAGCTCCTCCACATCGACGTCCGCGGAACGGCCATCCCCAGCACCGTCACCGCGTTCCCCTTCTACCGCCGCGCCTCGAAAGGCTGATGCAATGACCGACCAGACCGCACTCCAGTACACGGCCGACCACGAGTGGCTGCTCGTCGAGGGCGACACCGTCACCGTCGGCATCACCGACCACGCCGCCGAACAGCTCGGTGACGTCGTCTACGTCGAGCTCCCCGCCGTCGGCACCGCCACCACCGCGGGCGAGCAGATCGGCGAGATCGAGTCGACCAAGAGCGTCGGCGAGCTCTTCGCCCCGATCGAGGGCGAGGTCGTGGCGATCAACGACGCCGTCGTCGACGCCCCCGACACCGTCAACCAGGACCCGTTCGGCGCCGGCTGGCTCGTCAAGATCAAGGTGGACGCCACCTCCTTCCCCGAGGACCTCATGGACCACGACGCGTACCGGGCGTCCATCGCATGACCGGCGACCTCCAGAACCTCCAGACGTCCTTCGCCGACCGCCACATCGGCACCACCCCGGCCGACCAGCGGACGATGCTCGACGCCGTCGGCCAGCCGTCCCTCGACGCCCTCGTCCGAGCCGCGATCCCCGAGGCGATCCACGCGGCGCCGACCGTCCACTCGGGCATCCCCGCCGCGATCGGTGAGACCGAGGCGCTCGCCGAACTCCGGGCCAAGGCCGCCCGCAACACCGTCCGTCGCGCCATGATCGGGCTCGGGTACCACGGCACCCACACCCCCGCGGTGATCCAGCGGAACGTGCTCGAGAACCCCAGCTGGTACACGGCCTACACGCCCTACCAGCCGGAGATCTCGCAGGGCCGGCTCGAGGCGCTCATCAACTTCCAGACCATGGTCTCGGACCTGACGGGCATGGCGACCGCCGGCGCCTCGATGCTCGACGAGGGCACGGCCGTGGTCGAGGGCATGCTCCTCGCCCGCCGGGCGTCCAAGGTCAAGGGTGACGCGTTCCTCGTCGACGCCGACCTGCTGCCGCAGACCCGTGCGCTGCTCGACCACCGTGCCGAGGCCGTCGGCATCGTCCTGCGCGGGTTCGACGCCGTGGCCGGACCGACCGACGAGCAGCTCGACGGCGCCTTCGGCGTCATCGTGCAGTACCCCGGTGCCTCCGGTCGGATCGTCGACCCGTCGTCGGTCATCGAGCGCGTGCACGCCGGTGGGGGCATCGCGGTCGTCGCGGCGGACCTCCTCGCGATGACGCTCCTCGCCAGCCCCGGCGACCTCGGCGCCGACGTCGCCGTGGGCACGAGCCAGCGCTTCGGCGTCCCGCTCGGCTTCGGTGGCCCGCACGCCGGGTACCTCGCCGTCCGTGCCGGCCTCGAGCGCCAGCTGCCCGGCCGCCTCGTCGGGGTGTCCTTCGACGCCGACGGGCAGATGGCCTACCGCCTCAGCCTGCAGACCCGCGAGCAGCACATCCGCCGCGAGAAGGCGACGAGCAACATCTGCACCGCGCAGGTCCTGCTCGCCGTGATGGCCTCGATGTACGCCGTGTACCACGGTCCCGAGGGGCTCCGCTTCATCGCGGACCGCGTCGCCCGGACGACGTCGGCGCTCGCCGCGGCCGCCCGTGACGCCGGGCTCGAGGTCGTGCACGACGCGTTCTTCGACACGCTCACCCTCCGCGCCCCCGGACGCGCCGAGGCACTCGTCGCCGCGGCCCGTGACGCGGACCGCCTGCTGCACCTCGTCGACGCCGACACCTTCCAGCTGTCCGTCGACGAGACGACGACGCCCGAGGACGTGACGGCCCTCGCCGTCGTGTTCGGCGCGGTCGACGCGACCGTCCCGGCGACGGAGACCGCCGTGCGGGACGCGGCCACGCGCCTCCCGTCCGACCTGCTGCGGAGCAGCGAGTACCTGACGCACCCGGTCTTCAGCGCGCACCGCAGCGAGACCCGCATGATGCGCTACCTCAAGCACCTCGCCGACAAGGACTACGCGCTCGACCGCGGCATGATCCCGCTCGGCAGCTGCACGATGAAGCTCAACGCGGCGACCGAGATGGCTGCCGTGACGTGGCCGGAGTTCGCGAACATCCACCCGTTCGCGCCGCGCGCCGACGTCGAGGGCTACCTCGACATGATCGGCGACCTCGAGTCCTGGCTGGCCGAGGTCACGGGCTACGACACGGTCTCCCTGCAGCCGAACGCGGGCAGTCAGGGCGAACTCGCCGGACTCCTGGCGATCCGCGGGTACCACCGGTCCCGCGGCGACGAGTCCCGCACGGTCTGCCTCATCCCGTCGAGCGCGCACGGCACGAACGCCGCGTCGGCCGTCCTCGCCGGCATGCAGGTCGTCGTGGTCGCCTGCGACGAGAACGGCAACGTCGACCTCGACGACCTCCGTGCGAAGACCGAGCAGCACGGCGACCAGCTCGCCGCGCTCATGATCACGTACCCGTCCACGCACGGCGTCTACGAGCACGACATCCGCGAGATCTGCGCCGCCGTGCACGACGCCGGTGGCCAGGTCTACGTCGACGGCGCGAACCTCAACGCGCTGCTCGGCCACGCTCGGTTCGGCGACTTCGGCGGGGACGTCTCGCACCTCAACCTGCACAAGACGTTCTGCATCCCGCACGGTGGCGGCGGGCCCGGGGTCGGTCCGGTCGCGGCGAAGTCGCACCTCGCACCGTTCCTGCCGGGCCACCCGTTCGCGCAGGACGCCGACCGTCGCACCGGCTCCGTGCGCGCCGAGGGTTCCGACCGCGACGCGCACGCCGGTGGCCCGGTCAGTGCAGCGCCGTACGGCAGCCCGAGCATCCTGCCGATCACGTGGACGTACGTCCGGATGATGGGGCTCGAGGGGCTCACCCGTGCGACCG
Organism: Curtobacterium sp. GD1; assembly: GCF_020882855.1. NCBI lineage: Bacteria > Bacillati > Actinomycetota > Actinomycetes > Micrococcales > Microbacteriaceae > Curtobacterium > Curtobacterium sp. GD1. Next base: position 67,706 of record NZ_JAFEVQ010000004.1, read on the forward strand.
AGGCCGCGGTGCTCGGGGCGAACTACATCGCCGCACGCCTGCGCGACGCGTTCCCGGTGCTCTACACGGGGGAGTCGGGTCTCGTCGCGCACGAGTGCATCCTCGACCTCCGCCCGCTCCGGGACACGACGGGCATCACGGTGGACGACGTCGCGAAGCGCCTGGTCGACTACGGGTTCCACGCCCCGACGATGTCATTCCCGGTCGCGGGCACGCTCATGGTCGAGCCGACCGAGAGCGAGGACCTCGCCGAGCTCGACCGTTTCGTCGACGCGATGCTCGCCATCCGTGCCGAGGCCTCGGCGGTCGAGCGCGGGGAGTGGCCGGCGGACGACAACCCGCTCGTGCACGCCCCGCACACCGCGTCGTCGGTGATCTCGGGGGAGTGGACGCACGCCTACACCCGCGAGCAGGCGGTGTACCCGCTGCCGGGCATCAGCGCCCGGAAGTACTGGCCGCCGGTGCGCCGGATCGACCAGGCGTACGGCGACCGGAACCTCGTGTGCGCCTGCCCGCCGGTCGAGGCGTTCGCCTGATCCCGAGCCCGCGTAGCGTGTGCCCCGTCCGGTGTCCCGGGCGGGGCACACTGCTGTGCGCGGGCAGGCAATCGGCTTGCACAGAGTTGTGCACGGACGCAAGCATCTCGATGCGGTTGCAACAATCTCGCCCCGGCGTCCGCGATCCGCCCGAATCTTGCATCCTCTCGCAAGGATCGTGCAACTTGGTTTCCGATTTGTAACCGATCTCCCCTGGGCTTGGTGAGCACTCCCCACACTGCCTACAGTGCAAAGGTCAAACGTGGCGAGCAGGCACCCGTGCGCCCGCCGCGTCCCATGCACCAGGAGGAATCTTGATCAAGAAGCGCGCTGGGCTCGCAGCCCTCGCCGTGCTCGGGGCCACAGCAATCGCCCTGGCCGGCTGCTCCAGCAACAGCAGCAGTGGAGGTGACAAGGCGGGCTCGACGAACGCGTCCGGCATCGTCACCACCAACGGCAACGAGCCCCAGAACCCGCTCATCCCCTCGAACACCACCGAGGTCGGCGGCGGCAAGATCATCGACTCGATCTTCGAAGGCCTGGTGTCCTACGACGCCAAGGGCAAGCCGGTGAACGAGGTCGCGAAGAGCATCGACACCGATGACTCGAAGACGTTCGACATCAAGCTCAACACGGACTACACTTTCACCAACGGCGAGAAGGTCACGGCCGAGTCGTTCACGAAGGCGTGGAACTGGGCCGCCCAGTTCTCGAACAAGCAGGGCGCGAGCTACTTCTTCGAGAACATCGAGGGCTACGACGCCACGAAGGACTCCGAGCTCACCGGCCTCAAGGTCGTCAGCGACGACGAGTTCACCGTGACGCTCAAGTCGGCGCAGTCGGACTTCCCGCTGTCGCTCGGCTACTCGGCGTTCGTGCCGCTGCCCTCGGAGTTCTACAAGGACACCAAGGCCTTCGGTGAGAACCCGATCGGCAACGGCCCGTACAAGCTCGACGGCAAGGGTGCGTGGACGCACAACCAGTCGATCAAGCTCGTCACCAACAAGGACTACGAGGGCAAGCGCAAGCCGAAGAACGGTGGCCTGACGGTCACGTTCTACACCTCGCAGGACACCGCGTACTCCGACGCGCAGGGCGGCAACCTCGACGTCCTCGACGCCGTGCCGGACAGCGCCTTCGCGACCTACAAGTCCGACTTCCCGGACTCGAACGTCAACCAGGCCGCCGCGATCTTCCAGGCGATCTACCTGCCCTACTACCTCGACCACTGGAAGGGTGAAGAGGGCAAGCTCCGCCGCGAGGCGATCTCGATGGCGATCAACCGCAAGCAGATCACCGACAAGATCTTCGACGGCACCCGCACCCCGGCCAAGGACTTCACCTCCCCGGTGATCGCCGGCTGGAACGACGACCTCGACGGTTCGGACGTCCTGACCTACGACAAGTCGAAGGCCAAGGAGCTGTGGGCCGAGGCCGACAAGATCTCGAAGTACAACGACACCCTCACCATCTCGTACAACGCCGACGGCGGACACGAGGCGTGGGTGACCGCGGTCACGAACTCGATCTCGAGCACGCTCGGCATCAAGGCCGAGGGCAAGGCGTACCCGACCTTCGCCGAGGCCCTCGCGGTCCAGACGGACGACAAGCTCACGGGCGGCAGCCGTACCGGTTGGCAGGCGGACTACCCGTCGCTGTACAACTTCCTCGGCCCGACCATGGGTGACGGCTCGTCGAGCAACTACTCGCGCTACGACTCGGCCGAGTACAACGAGCTCCTCCAGAAGGGCCGTTCGGCCGCGACCGTCGAAGAGGGCAACAAGTTCTTCGACCAGGCGCAGGAGCTCCTGTTCAAGGACCTCCCGGAGATCCCGCTGTGGTACTCCAACGTCACCGGCGTGTGGAACGCGGACACCGTGTCGAACGTGAAGTTCGGCTGGAACTCGGTGCCGCTGTACTACGACGTCGAGGTCAAGAAGTAACCTCAGTCTCCTCGTGAGACACATCGCGGACGGGTATCCTGCTCCGCGACCACCGGACGGGGGTTCGGGAGCCCACCAGGCTCCCGAGCCCCCGTACCTCGGCGGCAACACCTTCCCCCACCACAGCGGGCGCCGCCGCCCGCACCGGACTCCCGTGCCGACCCGCGGACCGTCCACCCCTCACGACATGAACCTGAACGACATGCGCGTCCCGAACCAGGCAGGGATCTGATGGCCTGGTACCTCGGCAAGCGCCTCCTGCAACTCATCCCCGTGTTCTTCGGGGCCACGTTCCTCATCTACTTCATGGTGTTCTCCCTGCCGGGTGACCCGATCGCCGCCCTGTTCGGTGACCGTCAGCCGTCGCCGCAGGTCATCGAGCAGCTGCGCCAGCAGTACAACCTCGACAAGCCGTTCATCATCCAGTACCTGCTCTGGATCGGCGGCGTGTTCCGCGGTGACCTCGGGCTGACCTACTCGGGTCTGCCCGTGAGCTCGCAGCTCGCGCAGGCCTTCCCGATCACGGCTCGCCTCGCGATCCTCGCCCTGCTGTTCGAGTCGATCGCCGGCATCGTCGTCGGTGTCATCGCCGGTCTCCGCAAGGGCAAGCTCTTCGACGCGACCGCCCTGGTCGTGAGCCTCCTGCTCATCTCGGTCCCGACGTTCGTGGTCGGCTTCCTGCTGCAGTACGTCCTCGGCATCAACCTCGGCCTGTTCCGGGTCACGGTGTCGGGTCAGGCGCCGTGGTCCGAGCTCGTCCTGCCCGCGATCGTGCTGGCGTCGGTGTCGTTCGCGTACATCGTCCGCCTCACCCGCGCGAGCGTCGCCGAGAACGTGTCGGCCGACTTCGTCCGCACCGCGACCGCGAAGGGGCTCCCGCGCCGTCGCGTGGTGGGTGTGCACATCTTCCGCAACTCGCTCATCCCCGTGGTGACCTACCTGGGTGTCGACATCGGCAACCTGATGGTCGGCGCGGTCGTCACCGAGGGCATCTTCAACATCCACGGTGTGGGTGGCACGGTGTTCCAGGCCGTCAAGCTCGGCGAGGGTCCGACCGTCGTGTCGTTCGTCGCCGTGATGGTCATCATCTTCATGCTCGCCAACCTCCTGGTCGACCTGCTCTACGCCGTCCTGGACCCGAGGATCCGCTATGCCAAGTAACGCCGCACCCCGCTCGGCGACGCACTACGTCGCCCCGCTCGAGGAGACCCCGCTCCAGGCGGTCGACCAGGTCAACGAGGACGAGAAGACCCGTTCGACCTGGAGCGACGCCTGGGACTCGATGCGGACCCGTCCGATGTTCTGGGTGTCGTCGGTCCTCATCCTGCTGATCGTCCTCGTGGCGCTCTTCCCGGGGCTCTTCGCCCACGTCGACCCGCGTGCGGCGGACCTGGCGAAGAGCAACGAGGGACCCGAGGCCGGCCACATCCTGGGCTTCAACCGCCAGGGCAACGACGTCTACGCCCGCACCATCTGGGGCACGCGCAACTCGCTCATCGTCGGTGTCGTCGCGACCGTCCTCGTGTCGATCGTCGGCATCGTGATCGGTGCCCTCGCCGGCTTCTTCGGCGGGTGGCTCGACACGATCGTGTCCCGCATCGGTGACATCTTCTTCTCGATCCCGACGGTCCTCGGCGCGATCGTGATCATGTCCGTGATCCCCGCGCGGAACGCCCTGACGGTGTCACTCGTGCTGGCCGTGTTCGCGTGGCCGCAGATCGCCCGCATCATGCGCGGCGCCGTGCTCAGCGCGAAGCAGTCCGACTACGTGACGGCCTCGGCCGCGCTCGGTGTCAGCCGCTTCACCACGCTGGTCCGCCACGTCGTCCCGAACTCGCTCGCACCGGTCATCGTCGTCGCGACGGTGTCCCTCGGCACGTTCATCGTCGCCGAGGCCACGCTGTCCTTCCTCGGAATCGGACTGCCGCAGTCGGCGCTCAGCTGGGGTGTCGACATCGGCAACGCCCAGGCGTCGATCCGCACCGCGCCGTCGACCATCTTCTGGCCGTCCGCCGCCCTGTCCATCACCGTGCTCGCGTTCCTCCTCCTCGGTGACGTGGTCCGCGACGCACTCGACCCGAAGGCGAGGGCCCGCCGATGAGCGAGACACTGACCCAGCCGAACGCCAGCCGTACCGGCGGCTCCGGTGCGCCCCTGCTCGAGATCACCGACCTCGAGGTCGGCTTCAAGACGCAGAACGGCTTCGTCCAGGCGGTCCGCGGTGCCAGCTTCACCCTCGAGCAGGGTGAGCGGCTCGCGATCGTCGGCGAGTCCGGCTCCGGCAAGTCGACGAGCGCCCAGGCGATCATCAAGCTCCTGCCCGGGACCGGCCAGGTCACCGGCGGGTCGATCAAGTTCAACGGGCGCGAGCTCGTCGGCCTGAGCGACAAGGAGATGTCCGAGATCCGCGGGAAGGAGATCGGCTACGTCCCGCAGGACCCGATGTCGAACCTCAACCCGCTGTGGTCGATCGGCTTCCAGGTCGAAGAGGCCATCAAGGCCAACGGCATCGCGACCGGCAAGCACGCCATCCGTGCCCGTGCGGTCGAGGTCCTGCAGGAGGCCGGCCTCGGCGACGCGTCGACCCGCCTGAAGCAGTACCCGCACGAGTTCTCCGGCGGCATGCGGCAGCGCGTGCTCATCGGCATCGGTCTGTCGAGCCGCCCGAAGCTGCTCATCGCCGACGAGCCGACGAGTGCGCTCGACGTCACCGTGCAGCGCGTGATCCTCGACCACCTCGAGACCCTCACCCGCGACTTCGGCACCTCCGTCCTGTTCATCACGCACGACCTCGGCCTCGCTGCCGAGCGCGCCGAGAAGCTCGTCGTGATGTACAAGGGCCAGGTCGTCGAGGCCGGGCCCTCGAAGGAGATCCTGGCGAACCCGCGGCACCCGTACACGCAGCGCCTCGTCGCCGCGGCACCCTCGCTCGCGAGCCGTCGCATCCAGTCCAAGGTGCAGCACCAGCGCGTGGACATCGCGGACGTCGGCAGCGACGACGCCGAGCTCCTCGCCCGCGCCCAGGAGCGCGAGCAGGCACCGGCGAAGGACCTCATCGTGGTGAAGAACCTCGAGAAGGTCTACAAGCTGCGCGGCAAGAACCTCGCCTCCCGCGAGCTGAAGGCCGTCGACGACGTCTCGTTCTCGATACCGAAGGGCACCACCACGGCGCTCGTCGGCGAGTCCGGTTCGGGCAAGTCGACCGTCGCGAAGCTCGTCCTGCAGCTCGAGGCCATCACGAGCGGCACGGTCCAGTTCGACGGCATCGACATCGGCGCGCTGAAGGGCAAGGACCTCTTCGACTTCCGCCGCCGCGTGCAGCCGGTCTTCCAGGACCCGTACGGCTCGCTGGACCCGATGTATAACGTCGGGAACACGATCGCCGAGCCGCTGCACACGCACAAGGTGGGCGACAAGGCGTCCCGCCGGGCCCGCGTGCTGGAGCTGCTCGACCAGGTCGCGCTGCCGAAGTCGATGGTCAACCGCTACCCGAACGAGCTCTCGGGCGGGCAGCGGCAGCGCATCGCCGTGGCGCGGGCCCTCGCGCTCAAGCCCGAGGTCATCGTGCTCGACGAGGCGGTCTCCGCGCTCGACGTGCTCGTGCAGGGCCAGATCCTCGACCTGCTCACCGAGCTGCAGTCCGAGCTGGGCCTGACCTACCTGTTCATCACGCACGACCTGGCCGTCGTCCGCCTCGTGGCGGACAACGTCTGCGTCATGCGCAAGGGACAGATCGTCGAGAAGGCGACCACCGACGAGGTCTTCGCCAACCCGCGCGAGCAGTACACGAAGGACCTGCTGGACGCCATCCCCGGCGCCGGGTTCGAGTTCGGACGCTGATCCCGCTGGACACGAACGAGGCCGGACGCACCGTCGTCCTCCGCGCAGGCCGCGGAGGCGCGGTCGCGTCCGGCCTCGTCGCGTTCCTGGCGCTGTTCATGCTCGGCGACGCCGCGGTGCGGGGGAGCTGGGACGTCGTCCTGCACGCCGTCGGTCCCCTCGCCGCCCTCGTCTGGGTGCTGTGGGTGCTCACCTTCCGCCCGCACGTACGGATCACCGACGACGCGATCACGGTGGTGAACCCGCTCCGGTCCACGACGGTCCCGTGGGGCGCCGTCGAGGACGTCCGGATGCGCTGGCAGATCGTGCTCGACCTCGCCGACGGCCGCCGGCTCACCTGCTGGGGTGGTCCGTCGCTGCCGCGGCCGAAGCCGACCCGACGCGGGGAGCCCCGCGTGCTGCGGCAGCCGGACGAGTTCGTCGCGGTCCGCGACCGCTGGTCGGAACGGCACGGGCGCACGCCCGACGCCCCCGTCGTCCGGGGCTGGGACGTGCCGGCCGTCGCGTCCGGCCTCGCCGTGTTCGCCCTCTGCGTCGTCGCGATCGTCGTCTGAGACGTCCCGACAGGACGGACGGGAGGCGCGGTGCCAGCTGGCACCGCGCCTCCCGTCCGTCACACGGAACGTCAGTCGGTCACACCGTCGCCGACACCCGCTCGGTGAGCAGGTGGTTCTGGTCGGTCTGGATGCAGGCCACGCCGCGTCCGTGCACGTCCTGCAGGCGCGGGTCCACCGAACGGCACTGCTGCTGTCGGTCCTCGTCGAGGAGCTGGTACAGCGGGCAACGGGTGCGGAACCGGCACCCGTCGATCCGTTCCGTGGGGGAGGGGAGGTCGCCGTCGAGCAGGATGCGTCCGCGGGCGGCCTCGGCGAACGGGTCCGGCACCGGGACCGCGGACAGCAGGGCCCTGGTGTAGGGGTGCTGCGGGTCGTCGAACACGCGGTCGCCGTCGCCGTACTCGACGATCCGGCCGAGGTACATGACCGCGACGTCGTCGGCGATGTGCCGGACGACCGAGAGGTCGTGCGCGACGAACAGGTAGGACAGGCCCAGGCGGTGCTTGAGGTCCTCGAGCAGGTTGATGACACCGGCCTGCACGGACACGTCCAGCGCCGACACCGGCTCGTCGAGCACGAGGATCTTCGGCTCGACGATGAGCGCGCGGGCGATGCCGATGCGCTGTCGCTGGCCGCCGGAGAACTCGTGGGGGTACCGGTCGATGTAGCTCGGCTCGAGACCGACGAGCTCGAGCGAGTCCCGCACGCGTCGGCGGATCTCGTCCTTCGGCACGCCCTGCACCGTGAGCGGCTCGCCGATCACGGACCCGATGTCGAGTCGGGGGTCGATGGATGCCATCGGGTCCTGGAAGACGACCTGGATGTCGCTCCGGAGCGCACGGCGGTCGGACTTCGACAGGGTGCCGGTGTCGACGCCGTTGACCTTGATGGTGCCCTGCTGCGCGCCGGCGAGCTCGAGGATCTCCATGATCGTCGTGGTCTTACCGCAGCCGGACTCGCCGACGAGCCCGAGGACCTGTCCACGCTTCAGCGTGAGCGAGATCCCGTCGACCGCGTGCACCTCGCCGATGCGCCGGCGGAACAGGGCGCCCTTCGTCAGCGGGAAGGTCTTCACGACGTCGTCGAGCTGCAGCACCACGTCGTCGCCGTGGTCGATCTCGGACTCGGGGACGTCCTCGGGGCGCGGGAAGATCTCGGAGCGGGCGAGCGTGCCGGCGGCGATCTCGTCACGGCGCATGCACGCGGCGGTGTGCTCGTCGTCGAAGGCGCCGTTCGTGATGGTCGGCGTCGCACCGGTCAGGACCGGGTTGTCGTCGCTCGGTGCCACCGACGGGGCGATCAGGGCCGGCTCGCCCTCTCGGCAGGCGTCGAGGACCGCGGGGCAGCGGTCGGCGAACGGGCAGCCGGTCGGCTTCTGGGTGAGCAGCGGCGGGCGGCCGTCGAGCGGGACGAGGCGCTCCGAGCGTGCCGAGGCCATGTTCGGCATCGAGCGGAGCAGGCCGATCGTGTACGGCATGACCGGCTCGCGGAAGAGGGGTTCGACCGGTGCCGTCTCGACGATCCGGCCGGCGTACATCACGGCGACCCGGTCCGCGTTGCCCGCGACGACGCCGAGGTCGTGCGTGATGAGGACGACGGCGGCACCGGTCATGTCCTTGGCGGTCTGCAACACGTCGAGGATCTGTGCCTGGATCGTCACGTCGAGCGCCGTGGTCGGCTCGTCGGCGATGATCAGCTTCGGGTCGTTGGCGATGGCGATCGCGATCATGGCGCGCTGCCGCATGCCGCCGGAGAACTCGTGCGGGAAGGCGTCGAGCCGCCGCGAGGGGTTCGGGATGCCGACGACGCGCAGGAGTTCCTCGGCACGGGCCCGGGCGGCGTGCGCGGTGAGGTTCCGGTCGTGCAGCCGCAGCCCCTCGACGATCTGCTGGCCGATCGTGTACACGGGCGTCAGGGCGGAGAGCGGGTCCTGGAAAACCATCGCGATGTCGCCGCCACGGAGCTTCGACATCTCGCGGTCGTTCAGGCCGAGCAGCTCGCGGCCGTCGAACCGGATGCTGCCCTCGACCTTGGCCGACGACGGCAGCAGACCCATCACGGCCATCGAGGACACCGACTTGCCCGATCCGGACTCGCCGACGATGCCGAGGAACTCGCCCTGGTTGACGGAGTAGTCCACGCCGCGCACGGCGTACACGGGCTTGGAGCCCGGGTTGAACGTGACGGCGAGGTCGGAGACGGTGAGCAGCGGCTCAGTCACGGTTGGCTCCCGAGGTGGGGTCGATGGCGTCGCGCAGGGCGTCGCCGAGCAGGCTGGTGGAGAGGACCGTGGCGACGAGCGTCGCAGCCGGCAGGACGAACAGCCACGGTCGGGTGACCGCGGACTGGCTGCCGGCGGCGAGCAGGGTGCCGAGCGACACGTCCGGCACCTGGATGCCGAAGCCGAAGAAGCTCAGGGCGCTCTCGGAGAGGATCATCGCGCCGACGCCGAGCGTGGCGTCGATGATGAGCAGCGAGGCCACGTTCGGCAGGATGTGCCGCCGGATGATCGTGAACGACGGGACGCCCATGAACCGTGCGGCCTTGACGTAGTCGCGCTCCCGGAGGGACATCGTCTGTCCGCGGATCACGCGGGCCATGATCATCCACCCGAAGATCGCCAGGCCGACGATGAGCGCGAGCCAGCTGAGGTTCTTGAACAGCGGGCTGAGGAGCACGAGCGCGTAGAACGACGGGATGACCAGGAGCAGGTCGATGCCCCACACGAGCGCCCGGTCGACGAACCCGCCGAAGTACCCGGCGATCGCACCGACGATGCCCGCGATGAGGGTCGCGGCGGGACCGGCGATGAGCCCGATGAGCAGGGACTTCTGCAGGCCCACCAGGGTCTGGGCGTAGATGTCCTGGCCGATGTCGTTCGTGCCGAACCAGTGCGAGGCGCTCGGCGGCATGCCGAAGGCGAGCCCGTCGGAGTCGACGGCGTTCCAGTGGTACAGGTACGGACCGACGAAGGCCCAGAGCAGGATGAGGAGGAGTGCACCGCCACCGATGCGGGCACGCCAGGTGCCGAGCACCTTGCGCCAGAGCGGGGTGCGGCCACCCTTCACCTCGACGACGTGCGCCGGCTGCCCGGCGTTGCCGTCACCGGGGTCGCCGGCGGTGGTCGTGGTCGTGGGGTCGAGAACAGACACGGGTCACACCCTCACTCGCGGGTCGAGCGCGGCGTAGAGCAGGTCCGCGAGGGTGCCTGCGATGAGCACGAGGATCGCCGTGAAGAGGATCGTGCCCGCTGCCGCGTTGATGTCGTTGTTGCTGATGCTCTGGACGAAGTACTCGCCCATGCCGTGCCAGCTGAAGACCAGTTCGGTGATGCTCGCACCGGTCAGGATGAGGCCGAACGAGTACGCGAAGAACGTCGACATCGGGATGAGGGCGACGCGGACACCGTGCCGCATGATGGCCGATCCACGCGTCCGGCCCTTCGAGCGCGCCGTCCGGATGAAGTCGTTCGACAGCACATCGAGCATCGCGGAGCGCTGGTAGCGCGAGTACGAGGCGACGGCGCCGACCGTCAGCGAGATCGTCGGTAAGAGCAGGTGCACCAGCCGGTCGCCGAGCACCGGGAAGAACCCGGTCACCCCCGGGGTGTACTCACCGGTGAACGAGATCAGCTGCGTCCCGACCGCCCCGTTCAGGGTCGTCGCGAGGATCATCAGCACCACCGCGATGACGAAGGGCGGCGTCGCGAGCACCGCGAACGACAGGTAGGTCGACACCTGGTCGGACGTCTTGTACTGCTTGACGGCGTTCCAGACGCCGAGCAGGACGCCGAGGATCGCACCGAGCAGCGTGCCGATCACCAGCAGCCGCAGGCTCGTGCCGGAGCGGGCGACGATGTCGGCCGTGACCTCGGTGCCGCGGGCGCTGATGCCGAGCGAGCCGTGCGTGACCAGGTTCACCCACCAGTTCCACGTGCGGACCAGGAGCGGGGTGTTCGGGTCGGCGCCGAGCTTCTGGAGCGCGGCGTCGATCGAACTCTGCGGGACCGGCGGGTTCTTGCCGAGGTACCGGGACGTCGGGTTGAGCGTCGCGCTGGCGAGGATGTAGCCGAGCGTCGTCGCGACGATCGTCAGGATCACGTAGTTGACGATCCGCTTCGCGAGGAAAGCAAGCATGTACTGGGACCTCAGTGGGGTGCGGCCGTCCGTCCGGACGGCGTTGTTCGGTGGCGACAGGCTAGCCGCTTCCGAGCCGGGGTGGGTGATCCCTGTTGACGCTATGCAACATTCGTTACGAGCATGTTTCGATTCGGTACAGCAGCCCTTGTGCGACCTTCGGATGTGACTAGGGTTCTCAACCAACAGGCGTGGCGGCGGGGGCCGTCGCGTCCCGGCGCTCCGGCGCGAACCACAACGAAAGGGAATCCTCGCCATGCGAATGAGGATCAAGACGACGGCCGTGCTCGCCACAGCAGCCGCCGCGGCACTCGTGCTCGCGGGCTGCTCCGGCGGCGGGTCCGCCGGACAGAGCAGCTCGGCCGTCGCCACGTCGTCGCTGAAGTCGACGGGTTGGACGGTCGCCGACCGCGACACGATCAAGGACGGCGGCTCGCTCACCCTGCCGATCGACTCCGCACCGGCGAACTGGCAGCTGTCGAACCTCGACTCCGGGACGGTCGACGACAACACGATCGCGGGCACCTACCTGCCCGGGTTCATCCAGTTCAAGGCCAACGGCGAGTGGGAGGCGAACAAGGACTACGTCGACTCGATCGAGCTGACGAAGGACTCGCCCCAGACCGTCGAGATCAAGATCAACCCCAAGGCGGTCTGGTCCGACGGCACCCCGATCACCGAGAAGGACGTCGAGGCGAACTGGAAGGCGCTGAACGGCACGAACAAGGCCTTCGCCCCGCTCGCCACCAACGTCTGGGAAGACGTCGACTCCGTCACGCAGGGTTCGGACGAGCGCGACGTCATCGTGACGTTCTCGAAGACGAACGCCGACTGGCCGAGCGTCTTCACCGCGATCTACCCCTACTGGGCCGTGGACACCCCCGACCACTTCAACAACTCGTGGGCGAAGGGTCCGTTCGCCGCGGACGGCAAGACGTACGTCTCCGCCGGCCCGTACATCCTCAAGACCTTCGACGCCAACGGCGGCGTCGTGACCTTCGAGAAGAACTCGAAGTGGTGGGGTGACGCGCCGAAGCTCGACACGATCGTCTTCAAGACCGTGTCCCGCGACGGTGTCGCCCAGGCCTACGCGAACAAGGAGTTCGACGCCTTCAACCTGAACGGCAGCGCGGACAACTTCAAGACCGCGAACAGCCGCTCGGACTCGAAGATCGAGCGCTCGCTCGGCACGACCCAGCGTCAGATCACCCTGAACGGCACGTCGGACGTCTTCAAGGACCAGGAGGTCCGCCAGGCGTTCGCCCAGGCGATCAACCGTCAGGTGGTCGCGCAGGCGATCCTCTCGCCGGTGAAGAGCCCGGTGCAGGTCCTCAACAACCTCGTCTACCTGCCCGGCCAGAAGGGCTACCAGGACAACGTCTCCTCGGTCTACGGCTACAGCACCGACAAGGCGAAGAAGAAGCTCGAGGACGCCGGCTACACGATCGGCTCGGACGGTTACGCGACCAAGGGCGGCAAGACGCTCGACGTCCGCTTCGTCATCCCGTCGGACAACCAGAACTCGGCGAACGTCGCGCAGCTCGTGCAGCAGCAGACGAAGCTCGCCGGCTTCAAGGTGACCATCGACACCGTCCCGACCGACGACTTCTTCACGAAGTACGTCACCACCGACGGCCGTGACTTCGACGCCACGTACTTCGCCTGGCAGGGCACGCCGTTCCCGGTGTCGTCGCTGAAGTCGATCTACTACCCGGCCGACGCGGGGCAGAACTACACGGGCGTGACCGACGACTCGCTCGGTGCCGCCTGGGACAAGGCGAACGCCGAACTCGACGCCGACAAGCGCATCGAGGACGCGGACGCGATCGACAAGAAGATCGTCAAGGTCGCGGGCACGATCCCGCTGTTCCCGGAGCCCTACGCCTGGGGCGTGCGCAAGGACCTCGTGAACTACGGTCCGGCGCAGTTCCAGCAGTCCTCCGTGAAGTGGCAGGACGTGGGCTACAAGAAGTAGTCCGCACCGCTGGAGAACGGAAACGACATCCCCGACGTCGCACGACGTCGGGGATGTCGTTCTTCGTCGGGGGCACCGCGGCGGTCAGAGCTGCGCGGCCGCCAGGGTCGCGACGAACGCGAGGACGACGATCGCGAGGATCGTCCACCCGTGCACACGGTGCGTGATCGGCGCAGCCGTCACGGTCGCCGGCGGCGGGCCGTCCTGCGCGGGCGGCTCGGGCACGAACGCCCGGATGCGCTCGGCCGCAGCGTCGGCGTCGAGGCGATCCGCGCCTCCTGGACGACCGTCGACCACGGCGGCGAGCCGGGCCGACCTGCGGGTGGCGAGCCACGTGCGGCGGACGCCCTCGCTCGTGACGATCTCGATGCCGTACTTGGTGCGGACCTCGGTGACGCGGCGCCAGGTGTAGGTGCTGGTGCGGCGGACGTCGACGATGCGGAGGTGCTCGTCGGTCAGTTCGAAGCGCGGGCGCCAGAGGACCGCCCACGCGATGAAGGCGATGCAGATGCTCGGGACCGGGGCGAGCCAGGCGGTGCCGCCGCTCAGGAGGGCGAGGGGAACGAGCGCGGCGGCCGCGACCCACAGGACGACGGCGAGCAGACGCATGCCGGGGGCGAGGATCGTGGTCACGCCGAAGAGGTTACGGGCTGCCGACCCTTGGTGACACGCAACGCCCGGGGAGCCAAGAGGTCACGGGCTGCCGACCCTTGGTGACACGCAACGCCCGGGGAGCCAAGAGGTTACGAGATGCCTCCCCGGGAACGCCCGGGGAGCGGGTGTGACACACCAGCGCGTATCTCCGGACGACCCGATTCCCCGGGGAGGCAGATCCTGTGTGGACCTCTCGTGGCGTCAATCGTCCTCGGCCCCCGTTCGGGTGTCAATACCCCAGACCGTCGCATCTTCGGGGGACCGACACGCCGTGTCACGCCACGAGGAGCTCGATCTGCGCCCGGATCGCATCCGCCTTGGGGAACCGGAGCCCGACGAGCCCCACGTGCCGCCAGCGGACCACGCCGTCCGGCCCGATCACGAACACGGACCGCCGGAGCCCGATCCCCGGTGCCTGCACGCCGTACGCGCGGATGACGTCCCCCGCGGTGTCGCTCAGCAGGGGGAAGGTGAGCGAGGACCCGCGGGCGAACGCCTCGTGCGAGTCGAGCGCCTGCGGGCTGACGCCCCACACCACGGCGCCGAGGTCGCCGAAGTCGTCGAGTTCCTCCTGGTAGCTGCAGAGCTGTGCGGTGCAGACCGGGGTTGCGTCGCCCGGGTAGAAGGCGAGCACGAGCGTCCGGCTGATCTCGGCCGACAGGGCGTACTCGTCGTCGGTGCGGGTGCCGTCGCGCACGATCATGCCGGGCAAGGTGAATCCGGGTGCGGGATCGCCGACCTCGGGGATGCTCATGCGGCCACGGTAGGTGCGGGACCCAAGTCCGGTGCGGCGCCGCGCTGTGGGTTCGCTGTGGGTCCGCCGGGCCGGGGTCGGGCGGGTCCGCCGCATCGCCGACGCCCGAACGGGGGGATGCCGCGCGGTCGGCGCGGCGGACGCCCGGGACCGGTCGCCGGCCGTGCCGCGGGCGACGAGCGTCAGCGGAAGAGCTGCGGGAACGCGTGCGCGACCCACGGGTACCCGACGAACACCGCGGCGTCGAGCAGGCAGTGCGTGATGACGAGGGGGAGGAGCCGGCCCCACTTCGTGTAGATCCAGCCGAACACGATGCCCATCACGGCGTTCCCGACGAACGCGCCGAACCCCTGGTAGAGGTGGTAGCTCCCGCGCAGGACCGCGGTGGACAGGATGACCTGCCAGCGCCCCCACCCGAGGCCGCCCAGCCGTTCGTAGAGGTACCCGACGACGATCACCTCCTCCTGCAGCCCGGAGCGGATCGCGGAGAGCAGCAGCACGGGGATCGTCCACCAGTACGAGTCGAGCGCCGCCGGGTTCACGTTCACGGTGAACCCGAGTGCCCGCCCGGTGAAGTACAGCGCGAGCCCGGGGATCCCGATGCCGAGGGCGATGAGCGCCGCGCCACCGAGGTCGGGCCGCACGCGGAACCGGTCGATGCCGAGTCGATCGAGGTGCGGGCGGGTGGTGCTCCAGAGCAGGAAGCAGACGAGCGCGACCGGAGCGAGGTCGACCGCGATGCCCACGAGCTGCCGGGCGAGGTCGACGTACTGCACGGTCGTGGTCGAGGTGTTGAGTGCCGTCGACTGCTGCCCGAGCGGCGTCGTCTGCGACAGGTCGTCGATGATCTGCAGCACCGAGTACAGCGCGCTGCCGCCGAGCGAGAGCATCAGCACGATCGTGATCTCGATCCACGTTCGCCGACGGCTCATCGGGGGTACTCCTCTCGGTTGCGAACTACCGGTAGACTGGCGTGTCGGGCGTTCTGCCCACCTCCGGGCAGTGCCACCGCGGCGCGAGCGCCACAGTCGGCCGCCCGATCTTCTTCCGAACACCAAAGGATGTCCTGTATGGCGCTCGCCACCCGGTCCGACCTGCGCAACGTCGCCATCGTGGCACACGTCGACCACGGCAAGACCACCCTCGTCGACGCGATGCTCACGCAGACCAACTCGTTCGACGCCCACTTCGAGGGCGAAGACCGCATGATGGACTCGAACGACCTCGAGCGCGAGAAGGGCATCACGATCCTCGCGAAGAACACGTCGGTGCTCTACAACGGCAAGCACGCGACCGAGTTCGGCGCGGACGGCCCCATCACGATCAACGTCATCGACACCCCGGGTCACGCCGACTTCGGTGGTGAGGTCGAGCGCGGCCTCTCCATGGTCGACGGCGTCGTGCTCCTCGTCGACGCGTCAGAGGGTCCGCTGCCCCAGACCCGCTTCGTGCTCCGCAAGGCGCTCGCCGCGAAGCTCCCGGTGATCCTGCTCGTCAACAAGACGGACCGCCCGGACTCCCGCATCGACGAGGTCGTGTCCGAGTCGCAGGACCTCCTGCTCGGGCTCGCCTCCGACCTGTCGGACGAGGTCGACGACCTCGACCTCGACGCCATCCTCGACGTCCCCGTGGTCTACGCCTCGGGTCGTGCGGGTGCCGCCAGCCGCAACAAGCCGGCCGACGGCTCGCTGCCGGACAACGACGACCTCGAGCCCCTGTTCGAGGCGATCCTCCAGCACGTCCCCGCCCCGAAGTACGACGACGAGCACCCGCTGCAGGCGCACGTCACGAACCTCGACGCGTCGCCGTTCCTCGGTCGCCTCGCGCTCCTGCGCATCTTCCACGGCACCATGAAGAAGGGCCAGACGGTCGCGTGGGTCAAGCACGACGGCAGCGTCGTCAACGCCCGCATCACCGAGCTGCTCGTCACCAAGGCGCTCGAGCGCTACCCGGCCGAGTCGGCGGGCCCCGGTGACATCGTCGCCGTCGCCGGCTTCGACACGATCACCATCGGTGAGACCCTGACCGACCCCGAGGACGTCCGTCCGCTGCCGACCATCACGGTCGACGACCCGGCGATCTCGATGACGATCGGCACGAACACCAGCCCGCTCGTCGGCAAGGTCAAGGGCCACAAGCTCACCGCCCGCATGGTCAAGGAGCGCCTCGACCGCGAGCTCATCGGCAACGTCTCGCTCAAGGTCCTCGACATCGGTCGTCCCGACGCGTGGGAGGTCCAGGGCCGCGGCGAGCTCGCACTGGCCATCCTCGTCGAGCAGATGCGTCGCGAGGGCTTCGAGCTCACGGTCGGCAAGCCGCAGGTCGTCACCAAGCGTGACGAGAACGGCAAGCTCCAGGAGCCGTACGAGCACATGACGATCGACACGCCGGAGGAGTACCTCGGCGCGATCACGCAGCTCATGGCCGCTCGCAAGGGCCGCATGGAGAACATGACGAACCACGGCACCGGCTGGGTGCGCATGGAGTTCATCGTCCCGTCGCGCGGCCTGATCGGCTTCCGCACGTCGTTCCTCACCGAGACCCGCGGCACCGGCATCGCCAACGCGATCTCGCACGGTTACGACGAGTGGGCCGGCCCGATCCAGACCCGCATCAACGGCTCGATCGTGTCCGACCGCTCGGGTGTCGTCACGCCGTTCGCCATCACGAACCTCCAGGAGCGGATGACGTTCTTCGTCAACCCCACCGAAGAGGTCTACGAGGGCATGGTCATCGGCGAGAACTCGCGCGCCGACGACATGGACGTCAACATCACGAAGGAGAAGAAGCTCACGAACATGCGTTCGGCGAACGCTGACACCTTCGAGTCGATGACGCCGTCGCGCCAGCTGTCGCTCGAGGAGTGCCTCGAGTTCGCGCGTGAGGACGAGTGCGTCGAGGTCACCCCCGACGCCGTGCGCATCCGCAAGGTCGAGCTCGACGCGCAGGCCCGCCAGCGCGCCTACGCCCGCCTGAAGCGTCAGGACGCGTAAGCAGTCATCCAGGAGGCACGGCCTCCCTCCGACGGCCCGGTCACCTCGTTCGAGGTGGCCGGGCCGTCGTCGGATGTACCGTGGTGCGCGTGACTCTCGACCTCCTCTCGCTGTACCAGGACCTCCACGCCCACCCCGAGCTCGGCTTCCAGGAGCACCGCACGGCGGGCATCGTCGCCGACCGGCTCGCGGAGATCGGCGGGATCGAGGTCACCACGGGCGTCGGCGGCACCGGTGTCGTGGGCGTCCTGTCGAACGGCGAGGGGCCCGTCGTCTGGCTCCGCGCCGACATGGACGGGCTGCCGGTCCAGGAGCGCACCGGCCTGCCCTACGCCAGCGAGCACCACGGCACAGACGAGGACGGCAACGACGTCCCGACGATGCACGCCTGCGGCCACGACATCCACGTGACGTGGCTGCTCGGGACCCTCGAGCGCCTCGCCGCCACCACGGGTGACTGGCACGGCACGGTCGTCGGTGTCTTCCAGCCGGCGGAAGAGGTCATCTCCGGCGCCCGCGCCATGGTCGAGGACGGGCTCGTCGAGCGCTTCCCGACGCCCGACGTCGTCCTCGGACAGCACTCCGCGCCGGCGCCGGTCGGCATCGTCGCGGTCGGCAGCGGCCCCGTGATGGCGTCGAGCGACCGGCTGACGGTCACGTTCAACGGCCGCGGCGCGCACGGTTCCGCCCCGCAGGCCTCGCTCGACCCGGTCGTCACCGCCGCGTCGGCCGTCGTGCGCCTGCAGACCGTGGTCTCGCGCGAGGTCTCGCCGAGCGACGCCGGGGTCGTCACGGTCGGCAGCTTCCACGCCGGCACCCGCGCGAACATCATCCCCGACCAGGCCGTCATCGAGATCTCGACGCGGGCACGCAACGAGGAGACCCGCGAGCGGATCATCGCCTCGATCGAGCGCATCGTCCGCGCCGAGAGCGAGGCCGGTGGGCTCCCCGAGCCGACGATCGTGCGGTCGCCGGGGGCCGAGGTCACCGTGAACGACGCCGAGGCCGCCCAGACCGTGCTCGACGCGATCCGCGCCGAGGTCCCCGGAGCCCGCGACCTCGAGATCGGCCTGGCGATGGCGTCCGAGGACGTCGGCCAGCTCGCCACCGCGGCCGGCGCGCCGCTCGTGTACTGGTTCACCGGCATCACCGACCCGGAGCTGTTCCGTCGCGGCGAGGACATCCCGAGCAACCACTCGCCCTTCTACGCGCCGCAGGCCGAGACGGCGATCCCCGTGGGCGTCGACGCCCTCGTGGCGGCGACGCGCGCGTACGTCGCCTGACGCGGGCGGTCCCGCAGGACCGAGCCAGGAGGCGCGGCGCGACCCCGCCACGCACGTGACGTTCCCAGGGGACTCACGCCGCGCCTCCCGTCTCGCCCCCTAGGGTGCTGGGCATGCGCACCCCGACCCGCACCCTGATCGCCGCCGTCGCCGCCGGCATCGCCCTCGCCGGACTGGCCGGCTGCTCGTCCGACGCCGTGAAGCAGGCCACCGACCTCGGCTCGTCGGTCGCGTCGAGCGTCGCCGAGGGCGTGCAGGGCATCGACGGCAAGGCCGTCCAGGACGGCATGGCGTCGGTCGCCGGCGGCATCGACGGCGCACTCGACACCGCGCTCAAGGGCGCGAACGTGACCTCGGACGGCAAGGTCCCCGACGGCTTCCCGACGAAGGACGTCCCGCTCGTCGACGGCACCGTGCTCGGCGGCGGGAGCGGGCCGAACGGCTCCGGGTGGGTGGCACAGGTCCGTGCCGCCGCGGTCGACGACTTCCAGACCGCCGCGCAGCAGCTCACCGACGCCGGGTTCACCGAGTCGGCGAAGCGGGCGGACTCGTCCAGCGCCTTCGGGATGTTCCGGAGCGACGGCTACCGGGTGGTCCTGACCTTCTCCGACGGCAGCGATGGCGTCACCGCGACCTACATCGTGACGCCCCGCTAGCCACCGCTGGGTACGCTTGGACCCGATGTCGAAGGCCCCCGCAACCCGCCCCGAGCGCGTCCTGTTCGTGCACGCCCACCCCGACGACGAGACGCTCTCGTCGGGCGGGACGATCGCCACCCTGCTCGAGCTCGGCGCCGAGGTGACCGTGCTCACCGCCACCCGTGGCGAGCGCGGCGAGATGCTGACGCCCGAGCTCGCGCCGCTCTTCGGCGACGGCCCGCGGGTCGCCGCGCACCGCGAGACCGAGATCGCCGCCGCCCTCGCCGCACTCGGCGGGCCGGCGCACCTCTGGCTCGGCGGGCCGGGTGCGCGTCCGACGGACCTGCCCGAGCGCCGCTACACCGACTCCGGCATGCAGTGGGGCCCCGACGGACGCGCCGTCGCCGCCGGGGACGCCCCGGCGGACTCGCTGACCGCGGCGGACCTCGGCGAGGTCGTCGACGACATCCGCGCCGCGATCCGGTCCACCGGCGCGGACGCGGTGGTGAGCTACGCCGACGACGGCGGCTACGGCCACCCCGACCACGTGCGGGTCCACCACGCCGCGCGGTACGCCGCCCGTGCCGAGGAACTCCCGTTCTCGATGATCGTGGACCCCGACTCCGGCCAGGCCGACCTGACCGTCGACGTCGTGCCGGTGCGGGCGAAGGTCCGGGCGGCCGTCGAGCAGTACCGGTCCCAGGTGACGGTCGACCCGGTCGATCCCCGTGACCCGACCGCGCTCTCGTGGGTCATGCCGCACGGTGCCCGGCACCAGGCGCCGGCGGTCGAGGCGTTCCGTCACGACGCCGACCGGGTCCCGCAGGCGCCGCAGACCTTCGCCGAGTTCTCGCGGCAGGGGAAGGTCACCGCCGTCGTGGTCGCCCTCGTGCTCGGACTCGTCGCCGGGGGACTCGGCACGGTCACGCACCAGCAGACCCTCGGGGCGTTCCCGGTCGGCATCGTGCTCACCTCGTTGATCGTGATCGGGCTCACGGTCGGTATCCGGCTGCTGTACCGGTCGCGGGCGATGGTCGCGGCGGTCGGCATCGGGATCATCGCCGCGACGCAGGTGCTGTCGTCGGTGGGCGGGCAGAGCTCCCCGCTCGTGCTCGCCAACGTCGCGGGCTACGTGTGGACGTTCGGGCCGGCGGCCGTCACGGCGCTCGTGCTCGCGTGGCCCGACCTGTCCGGCATCCGGGCGTCGGCCGCCGGGCGGTCGGGGACGGCCGACCGGGCCTGACGGTCCGTCCGCCGGGCGGTCAGGTGCGGCCGGGTCGCGCGGGTAGACTCGATCTGCTCAGTCCGAAGGGAGCACCCCAACCGTGACGTACGTGATCGCCCAGCCCTGTGTCGACGTCAAGGACCGCGCCTGCATCGACGAATGCCCGGTCGACTGCATCTACGAGGGTGACCGGTCGCTGTACATCCACCCCGACGAGTGCGTCGACTGCGGTGCGTGCGAGCCGGTGTGCCCGGTCGAGGCGATCTACTACGAGGACGACCTCCCCGACGAGTGGGCCGACTACTACAAGGCCAACGTCGAGTTCTTCGAAGAGGTCGGTTCCCCCGGCGGTGCCGCGAAGGTCGGTGTGATCCACAAGGACCACCCGGTCGTCATGGCCGAACCGCCCCGCGGCTGAACCGGATCCGACCCGTGGCGCTCGACCTCCCCGACTTCCCCTGGGACCAGCTCGTCCCGTTCAAGCAGCAGGCCGCGGCGGTCGAGGGCGGCATCGTCGACCTCAGCGTCGGCTCGCCCGTCGACCCGACGCCCGCCGTCGTCCGCACGGCGCTGGCCGAGGCGACCGACGCGCACGCCTACCCGCAGGTCGCCGGCACCCCGGCCCTGCGCGAGGCGATCGCGGACTGGTACGGCCGGCGCCAGGGCGTGACCCTCACGCCGGACCAGGTCCTCCCGACCATCGGGTCGAAGGAGTTCATCGCCGGGCTCGCGCTCTGGCTCGGCATCGGCCGCGGCGACACGGTGGTGTTCCCGGCCGCGGCGTACCCGACGTACGAGCTCGGTGCGGCCCTGGTCGGCGCGGACGCCCTCGCGTCGGACGACCCGGCCGCCTGGCCGTCCACCACGAAGCTCGTCTGGCTGAACTCCCCGGGCAACCCCGACGGCCGCGTCCTGTCGATCGACGAGCTGCGCGCCGCGGTCGAGCGGGCGCGGGAGCTCGGCGCCGTCATCGTCGGCGACGAGTGCTACGCCGAACTCGGGTGGGAACCGCCGTACGACACCGCCCCGACCCCGACGATCCTCGACCCCCGGGTCGTGGGTGACTCGGTGGACGGGGTGCTCAGCGTCTACTCGCTCTCGAAGCAGTCGAACCTCGCCGGCTACCGGGCGGCCTTCGTCGCCGGTGACGCGCAGGTCCTCGCCGAGGTGCTCGCGGTCCGCAAGCACACGGGCATGATGCCGCCGCTCCCGGTGCAGGAAGCGATGATCGTCGCCCTCGCCGACGAGTCCCACGTGCAGGCGCAGAAGGCGCTGTACCGCGCCCGACGGAACATGCTCCGACGGGCACTCGAAGGCGCCGGCTTCCGGGTCGACCACAGCGAGGCGGGCCTCTACCTCTGGGCCACCCGCGGCGAGCCCGCGCTCGACACCGTCGCCTGGCTGGCCGAGCGCGGGATCCTCGTCGCACCGGGGACCTTCTACGGCGCAGCGGGTGCCGAGCACGTGCGTGTGGCGCTCACGGCGACCGACGAGCGCATCGCCGCAGCCGCGCAGCGACTGGCGAGCGGGCGTCGTCTGGCGTCCGCCTGAGCCTTTCGCGCTCGGCGCAATCCGTGGTTCCCACCAAGTCCTGAGGCTCGATGTGTGCACGACCGACAGTGGGCGCGATTAGGCTGTCACCGTGACTGACACTGCCAATGACGCTCAGAAGACGGCCACACCGCCCACCACGCCCGTCCCCGTGAGTCCCGCCGCCGAGCAGACCGCGGCGACCGCGACGCTGACGTACCCGGGCGGCACGGCGGAGTTCCCGATCCTGCCGAGCGTCGACGGTGCGTCCACCATCGACATCTCGACGTTCAAGAAGCAGACCGGGATGAACACGCTCGACTACGGGTTCGTGAACACCGGGTCGACGAAGAGCGCCATCACCTACATCGACGGTGACCAGGGCATCCTGCGGTACCGCGGCTACCCGATCGACCAGGTCGCGTCGAACCTGACCTTCCTCGAGGTCGCCTGGCTCCTCATCTACGGCGAGCTGCCGACGCCCGCCGAGCTCGAGTCCTTCGACGCCCGGATCCGCCGCCACACGCTGCTGCACGAGGACCTCCGTCGTCTGTTCGACGCCCTGCCGCACTCGGCGCACCCGATGTCCGTCCTCTCCAGCGCCGTCAGCGCCCTGTCGACCTACTACGAGGACGACATGGACGTCGACGACCCCGAGAAGGTCGAGCTCCAGACCGTCCGGCTCCTCGCGAAGCTGCCGGTGATCGCCGCGTACGCGCACAAGAAGTCCATCGGGCAGGCGTTCCTCTACCCGGACAACTCGCTGTCCTTCGTCGACAACTTCCTGCGCCTGAACTTCGGCACGATGGCCGAGACCTACCAGCCGAACCCGGTGCTGTCGAAGGCGCTCGAGCGGCTCCTGATCCTGCACGAGGACCACGAGCAGAACGCCTCCACCGCCACGGTCCGGATGGTCGGGTCGACGAAGGCGAACATGTTCGCCTCGATCTCCGCCGGCATCAACGCGCTGTACGGTCCGCTGCACGGTGGTGCGAACGAGGCCGTGCTCGAGATGCTCCAGCAGATCAAGGACTCGGGCGAGCCCGTGACCCGCTTCGTCGAGCGGGTGAAGAACAAGGAGCGCGGCGTGAAGCTCATGGGCTTCGGGCACCGCGTCTACAAGAACTACGACCCGCGGGCGAAGCTCGTGAAGGAGTCCGCGCACGAGGTGCTCGAGGCGCTGGGCGTGCAGGACGACCTGCTCGACATCGCCATGGAGCTCGAGGGCATCGCGCTCGAGGACGAGTACTTCGTCAGTCGGAAGCTCTACCCGAACGTCGACTTCTACACGGGCATCATCTACAAGGCGATGGGCTTCCCGCCGCGGATGTTCACGGTCCTGTTCGCCATCGGGCGTCTGCCCGGGTGGATCGCGCAGTGGCGCGAGCTCAACAACGACCCGCTGAACAAGATCGGGCGCCCGCAGCAGCTCTACGTCGGGCACCCGGAGCGCGACCTGCCCGCACGCTGACGCGGCGCGCAGCCACGCGCGGTCGCGGGGCTGTGGACGGTACGGATCGACGGACGGGAGGCACGGTGCCAGCCGGCACCGCGCCTCCCGTCCGTCGCACGGCCGGCTCCGCCGCGTGCCCGCCCGCGCCGCTCAGGCGCCGGACGAGCGCGCCGACCAGGCGGTGACGAGGTCGAGCGCCCGGTCCGAGTCCGGCGATCCCGGCCGGTTGAGGAAGGCGTGCCGCGCTGCCGGGAGCACGTGCCGGTCGACCGCGACCCCGGCGCCGCGCAGCTCGTCGGCGAACCGGTCACCCGAGGCCCGCATCGTGTCGTACTCGGCGTCCACCATGACCGTGCGGGGGAAGCCGGAGAGGTCCTCGCCGCCGGGGAACGCGGTGGCGGTGTCACCCGCGCGGCCGACGTGGTTCCGGTTCGCCCGGTCGAGCAGTGCCGGGTGGTGCGTGAGCCGTCGGTGCCCGCGGACCGATCGGAGGACTGCCGCGTCGCGCGGGGTGCGGGCGTGGAAGAACCCGTACGCGAGGACGAGTCCGTCCGGCCGTGCGGCGTCCGGCAGCGTCCGGGTCACGGCTGCCGCGAGGCACGCGCCGGCACTCGCCCCGCCGAGGAGGACCGGACCGTCGGCCTCGCCGCGGACGACCTCGAGCACGGCGCGGACCTCGTCGTTCGGCACCGGGTGACGGCGTCGCCCCCGGGGTCCTCGGCGTCCGACGACGGGCAACCCGGGCAGGGGTGCGAGGCGGTACCCGACCGTGACGACGTCGAGCCCCCGGTCGGCGAGGGTGCCGGCGACGACGTGCGCCTCCGGCAGGTCGAGGCTGCCGCGGAAGAACCCACCCCCGTGCAACCACACGAGCGTCGTGGCCGACGTCGTGCCCCGGCGTGCGGCGTACCGGCGGACCGGCACCGGGCCGTGCGGTCCGTCGACCGTTCCCCCCACGGACGGACCGCCTACGCGTGCAGCGCGGTGTTGAGCTGGATGCCCTGCCCCTGGCGCTGCAGTGCCTCCACCGCGCCGGAGACCGAGTTGCGGCGGAACAGGATGTTGGGCGTCCCGGAGAGCTCGGCGGCCTTGACCGTCTTCGGGGTGCCGTCCGGGTTCGGGGCCGCGCCGACGAGGACGACCTTCGTGCCGGCCGTCACGTACAGCCCGGCCTCGACCACGGAGTCGTCGCCGAGCGAGATGCCGAGACCGGCGTTCGCACCGAGCAGCGCGCGCTCGCCGAGGGAGACGCGGTGGGTGCCGCCGCCGGACAGCGTGCCCATGATGGAGGCACCGCCGCCGATGTCCGTGCCGTTCCCGACGACGACGCCCTGCGAGACACGGCCCTCGATCATCGCGTCGCCGAGGGTGCCGGCGTTGAAGTTCACGAAGCCCTCGTGCATCACCGTCGTGCCGGGAGCGAGGTGGGCGCCGAGCCGGACCCGGTTCGCGTCGGCGATGCGCACGCGGTCGGGCACGACGTAGTCGACCAGCCGGGGGAACTTGTCGATCGCGTGCACGGCGATCCCGGCGCGCTGCAGGCCGGGGCGGAGGCGGGTCAGGTCGTCGGGGTGCACCGGGCCCGCGTTCGTCCACGCGACGATCGGCAGGTGGGCGAAGACACCGTCGAGGTTGACCTCGTTCGGCGCCACGTGCAGGTGACTGAGGAGGTGCAGGCGGAGGTACGCGTCCGGCGTGCTCGCGGGTGCGGCGTCGATCGTGACCTCGGTCGTGACCGCCTCGATCGTGACACCGCGGCGCGGGTCGTCGCCGACGTGTGCGCGCAGGTCGGCGGGGAACACGGCGTCGGCGGGCAGCGTGCCGACGAACGTCTCCGGGTACCAGGTGTCGAGCGTCGTGCCGTCGGCGGCGATCGTCGCGAGGCCGTGGCCCCAGGCGTGGGTCGGGCGGGCGGTGGCAGCGGTCGTGTCGGTCACCGGACCAGGGTACCCAGCGAGGGGAGGGGGCCACCCGTCCGTCCGGACGGCTCCGCCGGGCTGCAAGGGTCGGCCGGTAGGCTTCCCGCATGCCGGAGCCGCTCGACCTCACCGCCTCGTCCATCGACATCACCCGTGCCATCTGCGACATCGAGTCGGTGTCCGGTGACGAAGGGCCGCTCGCCGACGCGATCGAGGCCGCCCTGACGCCGCTGCCCCACCTCGAGGTGATCCGCGACGGCGACGCGATCGTGGCACGGACGAACCTCGGTCGTGACCGCCGCGTGGTCATCGCGGGGCACATCGACACCGTGCCGCTCAACGGCAACCTGCCGACCGAGTTCCGGACCGCCGAGGACGGCACCGAGATCCTCTGGGGCCGCGGCACGGTGGACATGAAGGCCGGTTGCGCGGTCCAGCTCAAGCTCGCGTACGACCTCGCCGAGCCGAACGTCGACGTCACCTGGGTCTTCTACGACCACGAAGAGGTGAGCGACGCGCTGAACGGCCTCGGACGCCTGGCACGGACGCGTCCCGAGCTCCTCGCGGGCGACTTCGCGATCCTCGGCGAGCCCTCCGGCGCGCAGATCGAGGGCGGCTGCAACGGCAACCTCCGGGCCGAGGTCCGCGCCTCCGGCAAGCGCTCGCACAGCGCCCGGAGCTGGATCGGCGACAACGCGATCCACAAGGCCGCGCCGATCCTGGCCACGCTCGCCGCCTACGAGCCGCGCACCGTCACGGTCGACGGACTCGACTACCGCGAGGGCCTCAACGCCGTCGGCATCACGGGCGGCATCGCCGGCAACGTCATCCCCGACGAGGTCATGGTGCACGTCAACTACCGCTTCGCCCCGTCGCGCAGCGCGGACGAGGCCGTCGCCCACATCCGCGAGCTCTTCGACGGCTACGACGTGCAGATCGTCGACCTCGCCGCCGGTGCCCGACCCGGACTCGACGCCCCGCTGGCGCAGGACTTCGTCGCCGCCGTCGGCGGTCCCGCGCCCCGCCCGAAGTACGGGTGGACCGACGTCGCACGCTTCTCGGCGCTCGGCGTCCCCGCGGTCAACTACGGGCCCGGCGAGCCGGTCTTCGCCCACCACGACGACGAGCAGGTCCCCGTCGACCAGATCACCGCGGTCGAGCACGGTCTGCGTCGGTGGCTGACGGCCTGACCACGGCCGGGTCCACCCGGCTGAGCCCTGCCCGCGCCCGGTGGCACGCCCGTTACCGGGTCGTGCCGTGGTGGGTGCGGATCACGGTCGTGTACGTGCTCGCGCGGATCGTCACGGGCACGATGCTCGCCGCGTTCGCGAGCGTGCAGGCGGCGAACTCGTTCACGGTGCAGCACCCCGGCCTGCTGTCGTTCTCGTCGATCTGGGACGGCGCCTGGTACCGGGTGATCGCCGCGTCCGGGTACCCCTCGACGCTGCCGATCGACGGCACGGGACACGTGACCGAGAACGCGTGGGCGTTCATGCCCGCCTACCCCTTCCTGGTGCGGGGCCTGATGGCGCTGACGGGCGCGTCCTTCGAGCTCGTCGCCGTGTCCGTCTCGCTCCTGTTCGGCTGGGGAGCGGCGCTCGTGTTCCGGCGGCTGACGGGTCGGTTCCTCGACCCGGCCCGGGCGACCTTCGCGACCGTGCTGTTCTGCGTCGCACCCGTCTCGGCGATGTTCCAGGTCGCGTACGCCGAGTCGATGGGCCTGTTCCTGCTCCTCGTCGCGCTGCTGCTCATGGTGGACCGCCGCTGGTGGTCGATGCTCCCGGTCGTCCTGCTGCTCGGGATGACCCGGCCGACCGGGCTGGCCTTCGCGCTGCTGATCGTGCTGTTCCTCGCCGCGTGGTTCGTCCGCCCGGCGTGGGTCCGCGCGTCGTCGCCGCTCACCGTGCAGCGGTTCGTCCCACCCGCGGTGGTCGCGGTCGTGTCCGGGATCGTCGGGCTGGCGTGGCCGGCGATCGCCTGGGCGGTGACCGGGGTGCCCCGGGCGTACACGGACACCGAACTGGCGTGGCGGTCGTCGTACATCGGGTGGCGGGAACTCGTCCCGTTCGCGCCGTGGGTGCAGGGCTTCGGGTGGTGGTTCGGGCAGCCGGCCGGCGCGATCCTGCTCGCCGTCGTGGTGGTCGGGTTCGCCGCGTTCGTGGCCCTGCCGGCCGCGCGGCGGATCGGGCTCGAGCTGCGGCTCTGGGGCGTCGCCTACCTGGTGTACCTGCTGGCCGTGTTCTTCCCGCAGTCGAGCACCTGGCGCATCCTGCTGCCGATCGCCCCGCTGCTCGGGATCGTCGCGCTGCCGCGGTCACGGGTGTACCGGGTGGCGGTCGTGGTGGTCTGTATTGCGCTGCAGTGGGTGTGGATCTACTACTGCTGGTGGATCGACGGCTACGACTGGACCCCGCCGTGATCGACGTCGGCCTCGCGGTCCTCGGCGCCCCGCGCCACCGCCTCGGGGTCGGCTGACGCCGCCGCGTGGATCATCGCGTTCGCGGTCGCGATGAACGGCACCGCGAAGAACGCCCCGACGACGCCGGCGATCGTCGTGCCCGCGGTGACGCCGAGCACGACGCCGAGCGGGTGCACGCGCACGGCCGAGCCGGTGAGGAACGGGTGCAGGACGTGGCTCTCGAGCTGCTGCACGGCGATCACGATGCCGAGCATGACCAGCGCGGGCACCCAGCCGTTGAACACGAGCGCGACGAGCACCGCGACGACGCCCGCGACGATCGCGCCGACCACCGGCACGAAGGCGCCGAAGAACACGATGACGCCGATCGGGATCGCGAGCGGCACCTGCAGCGCGAGGGCGCCGATCACGATGCCGAGCGCGTCCGTCACCGCGACGACGAGCTGGACGCGGATGAAGCTCGTCAGCGTCTTCCAGCCGGCGTGCCCGGCGACGTCGATGCGACCGCGCGCCCGGCGGGGGAAGAGCCGCACCACCCACGACCAGATGCGCGGGCCGTCGACGAGCACGAAGATCGTCGTGAACACCACGATGAAGAGGCCCTCGAGCAGGTGCACGAGCCCGCTCCCGGCCTCGGCCGCACCCGAGGCGATCGACGACGCGTGGGTCTGCAGGAACTTCGTGCCGTCGGACAGCCACTTCGTGACCTGCGACGCCGTGATGCCGAACGGCTCGGTGGCCAGCAGGCTCTGCAGGGACTGCACGTTGTGGTCGAGACGGTGCTCGAGCGACGGCAGGTCGTACCGGATCTGCGCCGTGACGACCAGCGCGAGGACGCCGATGACGATCACGACGGCGAGGAAGCACGACAGCACCGCGAGCCACTTCGGCCAGCGGTGGCGCTGCAGGAACAGCGAGAACGGCGCGAGCAGGGCGCACACGATGAGGCCGATCAGGAACGGCACCACGATGTCCTGCAGCAGGACCACGAGTGCCACGACGACGGCGAGGGCGGCGACGACGACGAGCATCCGCCACGAGAACGCCCCGGCGACGCGCACGCCGACGGGGACGGCCTCGACGGCGGGGTCGAGCGGTTGACGGCGCTTGGAGCGGATGTACGGCACACGCCAAGGTGACCACTCGGAACCGCGAGAACGTCGCGATCCACGACCCCCAACCTGGGCGGTTTCGCAGTTCCCCCATCGATACGAGATAATGGGGGTGCATGTACTGCACGAAAGGGGACATCTGATGGCAGCCATGAAGCCGAGGACCGGTGACGGGCCGATGGAGGCTGTTAAGGAGGGTCGACTCATCATCGTGCGGGTTCCGCTCGAAGGTGGAGGCCGCCTGGTCGTCTCGGTCAACGATGCCGAGGCCAAGGAACTCCACGACGCACTCGCCGAGGTCGTCTCGGCCTAGTACGTCGACGCACCAGAACGGAGGGCCCGGAGCGCGTACGCTCCGGGCCCTCCGTCCGTCCGCCCTGCGCTGATGTCGGCGTGGCACGGCAGGATGGGCTCCGTGCCGAGGACCCACCTGCCGATCCGTCGCGTCGAGGAGTACTGCGACCCCGACCCGATGCCCCGCGACGTCTGGCCCGCCACCCTCGCCCCCGTCCGGCAGCTCCTCGACGAGGGGCTCGACCTCGACCCCGTGACGGTGTTCGTCGGGGAGAACGGCGTCGGCAAGTCCACCATCGTCGAGGCCATCGCGCTGCAGTTCGGCATGGGGCCGGAGGGCGGCGGCACCGGATCGCAGCACTCGACCCGCGCCTCCGAGTCCGACCTGTGCGAACACATCGCCATCCGTCGTGACTTCGGGGCGCCGCGCGGCGGGTTCTTCCTGCGGGCGGAGACCATGCACGGGTTCTTCACCTACCTCGAGGAACACCCGAACCTGTCTCGGCCGGAGCCGGTCTTCCACGAGCGCAGCCACGGCGAGTCCTTCCTCGACTTCGTGATCGACCGTGCGCGGTGGCCCGGGCTGTGGATCCTCGACGAACCCGAGTCCGCGCTGTCGTTCTCCGGCTGCCTGGCACTCATCGGCCTGCTGCAGTCGATCGTCGAGAGCGGCGTCGGGCAGGTGCTCATGTCGACGCACTCACCGGTGCTCGCAGCCTTCCCCGGCGCGACGATCCACGAGGTCGGCGAGTGGGGTCTGCGGCGCACGGAGTGGACCGACCTCGACCTCGTCCGGCACCAGCGGTCGTTCCTCGAGTCCCCGGAGCGCTACCTGCGCCACCTCGGGCACGACGACTCCGACCGAGACGACACCGACTAAGCGGAGACCTTCGTCATCTGCAGCAGTCCGTCTCCGGCGGGGGAGAGCGCGCTGATGACCGCGCCCGACGTCGACACCTCGGTGAGCAGCAGCCGGAAGTCGGTCGTCGCCCGGTCCCGCTTCACCGGGTCGGCCACCCGGCCCCGCCAGAGCGCGTGCGGCACGAGGACGGTCCCGCCGAGCCGAGCGAGCCGCAGTCCGTGCTCCACGTACTCGATGACGTGCTCCGGGTCGGCGTCGACGAGGACGACGTCGTACGAGGCCTCGTTCATGCGCGGCAGCACCTGGTTCGCCCGACCCGGGATGAGCCGGATCCGGGCGGGGGCGGTGCCCGCGGCGATGTACGCGTCACGGGCGTACTGCTGGTGGTCGACCTCGATGTCGATCGTGGTGAGCGTGGCGGACGGTGCGCCGCCGAGCAGGTACAGCCCGGACACCCCCAGGCCGGTGCCGATCTCGATCATGCTCGTGGCGCGCGAGGCGGCCGCGACGACCCCGATCTGTGCGCCGATGGCGGGGGAGATCGCCTCGACCCCGAGTTCGAGGGAGTGCTCCCTGGCTCGGGCGATCACCTCGGACTCCGAGACGATGTCCTCGGCGAACTTCCAGTTCGACTCTTTCTCTGACACGCACACTCCGTTCGGGTGACAACTCTACGGGTGCTCCGGGGTGTGGACGGGTTACGCTCGTACCGTGTTCGACGGCTTCGAGAAGTTCCTGGTGATCGGGATCATCGGCGTCCTCCTGCTCGGTCCGCAGCGACTCCCGCAGTACGCCCAGAAGCTCGCCGAGTTCGTCAAGGCCGTCCGCCGCTTCGCCGACACCGCGAAGGACCGGATGCGCGACGAGATGGGTCCCGAGTTCGACGAGGTCGACTGGCAGAAGCTCGACCCGCGGCAGTACGATCCCCGCCGGATCATCCGTGATGCGCTGCTCGACTCCGGCAGCAGCGCCGCTGCGGTGCAGACCGCGCAGGTGACCGCGTCGAAGGTGCGCGCGACGGCACCCGTGGTGCCGCTCGCCGTCGGCGAGGCCGCACCGTTCGACGCCGAAGCGACCTGACACGACGTCACGTGAGCCGATGACGGACTGGAGGCGCGGTGCCAGCTGGCACCGCGCCTCCAGTCCCTTAAGTGGTGGCGACTACTGCAGGTCGGCCAGGAAGCGGTCCGTCCACGCGAGGGCCGGCGCGCTCGGGACCGAGCTGCAGGTGGACATCGCCGTCGTCGAGGAGCACGGGGTGTCACGGTCGAGGGACCAGTAGTGGACCCCGGCGAGCCCGTTCGCCTTCGCGTAGGCGGACAGCGTGTCCACGTCGGCGAGGGTGAAGACCTCGTCGGAGGCGTCGTTCACGCCGATCATCGGGGTGACCTCGATCTTCGACGGTGCGATGCCGTACGTGTGCTCGAGGTTCGTGACGGCCTGGATCGAGGACTTGCCCATCTCGCAGGTCGATCCGGACAGGACGCAGTTCGCGGTCGTCGCGCGGCCGAAGTCCATCGTCATGAGGTTGACGGTGTAGTTCGTCAGGCTCGATGCCTTGATGGCCTTGACCGTGGCGTCACCGGTGCTGTTGAGGCCGCCGAAGCTCCCGTCGCTGGCGGCCAGGGTCGCGAGGGTGAACGAGAACCGCATCCCCGGGTACTTCGACTGCGCGAGCGCTGCGGCGTTGACGAGGTTCTGCACGTCGGCGGCGGACTGCCCGCTCTCGATGTCGAAGTCGACGCCGATCATGTGCGGGGTGGCGTACCGGGCGATGAAGCTCTGCAGCGCGGTGCCCGAACACTTGAACGAGCCCGCCGCACCGCCGGTGCTCACGATGTAGTTCACGCCCGCGGCGTCGAGCTTCGGGATGTTGGCGTTCGCGAAGGCGTCCGCGGCGACACCGCCCCAGTTCTCGCTGCCGCAGGTACCGGTGGCGAACGCGAGGGTGATCGCCTTGAGGCCCGGCTCCCGGGTGGACACCAGGCTGTTGCTCGACCCGACGACCGGGATGCGCGTGCCGGTGACGGCGGTGTTCATCACGTTCGTGTTCCAGTCGAGGTTCACGGTGACGTCCTTGTAGGGGCTGAAGACCAGGCCCTTCGCCGTCCCGCCGCTGCCGCCGGTGCCCGGGGTGGTGGTGCCGCCGCCCGGGTTGGTCGTACCGCCGCCGCCGGTGCCGGCGCAGGCCCCCGTGGAGGTCCAGGGCTGGCCGCTGCCGGTCGCGCCGGAGTGGGTCGCGGGGTCGTCGCCCTGCGTCCACCAGTTCGCGGTGTAGTTCGTGCCGCTCTCGCTCACCGTCGCGCCGCCGCTGTACGCGGTGCCCGCGCTCCACGCGGTGGCGCACGCCGGTGTGGCCGCCATGGCCGGTGCTGCTGCGACGGACCCGCCCGCCAGCGCAGCCGCGAGGGCCGCGACGAGTCCGATCCTGAGTCTGGTCCTGCTGTTCACACGGTTCTCCTGTCCTCGGTCCGGCGGCGTTGCCGGACACGGGTGGAGCCCCTGCGGACCCGATTCCGCAGGAGCATTGTGGAATACCCCTGCATATTGCTCCGCGGTGGAACGACCTGTCCATGAAAGGACGTACAGGCAGCGTCGATCGGCTGGCGGATCAGTCCTTCGACGCGACGATCGTGAAGGTCGTGGGGAGGCGGTCGCGGTCCTCGCCGGGCCACTCCCACGAGCCGTCCCCGGTGTCGACCATGCGCGGGCTGAACCGCCACGGCAGCGTCCGACCCTCGTCGAATCTGCGCAGCCGGAGCCCGGCGCCGAGCAGGGCGTTCACGATCTCCGACAGCGGGTGCGGCCACTCGTAGGTGCGGGTGTTCGACACCGTGCCGTCGCCGGCGTAGGTGCCGGCGTCGTCCCACTGCTGGGCGGAGCCGTCCGCGAAGTACCGGTAGCGGGTGACGAGCCCGTCGGCGTCCTCGTCGAGCGCGTACAGCGCGGGGTGGCCGTCGCGG
Organism: Curtobacterium sp. GD1; assembly: GCF_020882855.1. NCBI lineage: Bacteria > Bacillati > Actinomycetota > Actinomycetes > Micrococcales > Microbacteriaceae > Curtobacterium > Curtobacterium sp. GD1. The sequence continues at coordinate 100,792 of NZ_JAFEVQ010000004.1, forward strand.
ATGAAGAACACGCCGCCCGGTCGCAGGAGTGCTGCGACCTGGGCGGCCCACCGGTCGAGGTCGTCGAGCCAGCAGATCGTCCCGATGCTCGTGTAGACGACGTCGAAGTCGCCCACCACCGCGGCCCGGGCGTCGAGGACGTCCGTCTCGACCCAGGTCACGTCGAGGCCGAGGCGCGCCGACAGCCCGGCGGCCGAGGCGAGCGCCGCGGGCGAGAAGTCGACGCCGGTGACGCGGGCGCCCTCACGCGCGAGCGAGACCGTGTCCGTGCCGATGTGGCACTGCAGGTGGCAGAGGTCGAGTCCGGCGAGGGAGCCGTCCGGCAGCCACGGCCGCAGCGCGGGCAGGTCGTCGCGGACGACGGTCGAGCGGTGGTCCGGGTCGGTCAGGGCGTCGATCTCGTAGGCGCCCTCGTGGATGGGCACCCGGTCGTCCCAGTTCGCGCGGTTGGTGTCGCGGGCCTGCTCCCAGTCGACGCTGACGTGATCAGTGCTCATGCACCCGACCCTACGACAGCGACAGCCCGAGCTTCCGGCCGGACAGCCCCCGTCCCATCGTGCCGATGCGGTCCGCGATCGCCGCCAGCGCCACCGCCGCCGGGTCCTCGGGATCGCCGAGCACCACCGGGACGCCGGCGTCGCCGCCCTCGCGGAGCGGCACGGACAACGGCACGCTGCCGAGCACCGGGACGGCGGTGTCCTGGTCGCGGGAGAGCCGGCGGGCGGTCTCGGCGCCACCGCCCTCGCCGAAGAGGTGCAGCACCGACCCGTCGGGTTGCACGAGGCCCGCCATGTTCTCGACGACGCCGATCACCCGCTGCCCGGTCTGCCGGGCGACGATCCCGCTCCGTTCGGCCACGTCGGCAGCGGCCGCCTGGGGCGTGGTGACGACCAGGACCTCGGCGTGGGGGAGCAGCTGGCCGACCGAGATCGCCACGTCACCGGTACCGGGCGGCAGGTCGAGCAGGAGCACGTCGAGGTCGCCGAAGTACACGTCGGTGAGGAACTGCGAGACGGTGCGGTGCAGCATCGGACCGCGCCAGGACACCGCGGTCGAGACGTCGTCCACGAACATGCCGATCGAGACGACCTTCACGTCGTGCGCGACCGGCGGCAGGATCATGCTGTCGACCCGGGTCGGGCGAGGGGCCACTCCCGCGGCGTCGGTGAGCCCCATCAGCCCGGGGACGCTGAAGCCGTGCACGTCGACGTCCACGATGCCCACGCGCTGCCCGCGGGCCGCGAGGGCGGCGGCGAGGTTCACGGTGACCGTCGACTTGCCGACGCCGCCCTTGCCGCTCGTCACCGCGATCACCCGGGTGAGCGAGTCCGGGGTGAACTGCACGCCCCGGGGTCTCCCCGCGCGGAGGCGTTCGGTGAGCGCGGCACGCGTCGCCGGGGCCATCACGGACACGTCCACCGCCACGCTCGAGACGCCGTCCACGGAACCGGCGGCCGCGCGCACGTCGCGCTCGATGGTGTCGGCGGCCGGGCACCCGACGATCGTGAGCTGCAGGTCGACGCGCACCGCGCCTCCTGGCTGCACGTCGACACCACGGATCATGTCGAGCTCCGTGACGGGCCGGCGGATCTCGGGGTCGATCACGCGGCCGAGCGCGGCGAGGACCGCGCTGCCCAGCTGCTCGTCCGACCGGCCGCCGTCAGCCACGGGCCGTCGTGCCGGACTCGTCGGCGAAGCCGGCGTCCTCGGCGTCACGCCGGTCGAGTTCCTCGAGCAGCGAGCGGATCTCGGCGCGGATGAAGTCCTTCGACGCCATGTCCCGCATCGCCAGGCGGAGCGCCACGACCTCGCGGGCGAGGTACTCGGTGTCGGCGAGGTTCCGCTCGGCGCGCTGCCGGTCCTGCTCGAACTGCACGCGGTCGCGGTCGTCCTGCCGGTTCTGGGCGAGCAGGATGAGCGGTGCCGCGTACGACGCCTGCAGGGACAGCACGAGCGTCAGGGCCGTGAAGCCGATCGCCGCGGAGTCGAACTGCCAGGGCTTCGGGGCGAGCGTGTTGTAGCCCATCCAGACGACGCAGAACAGGGTCAGGCCGACGAGGAACCAGGGCGTTCCCATCGCACGCGCGATGCCCTCGGTCGCGCGACCGAAGGCGTCACCGCGACCTCGGCGCCGGGTCGGCAGGACGCGGGTGCGCATGCCCTTGGGGGAGTCGAGTCGAGCATCGGTCCGCTCGCGATCGCGGCGGTTGTCATCCGTTCGGGCCACGGGTGGTCCTCCTTCCCGTCGTCACGGGCGTCCTGCGTGGGCGTTGGCGCGGAAGCGGTGAGGGTTCCCCCTCGCCCTGACTTCGCCAGTCGTCCGGCAGGACGTGGTCGAGGACATCGTCGATCGTCACCACCCCGACGAGACGGTGGGCATCGTCGACCACGGGGACGGACAGCAGGTTGTAGGTCGCCATGATGCGCGTGACCTCTGCCGCGCTCGCGTCGACGCGGACCGGGTCGGTCTGCTGGTCGATGAGCGTGCCGAGTCGTTCGTTCGGCGGGTAGCGGAGCATCCGCTGGAAGTGCACGAGGCCGAGGAACCGGCCGGTCGGCGGCTCGTAGGGCGGCAGCGTCACGCAGACGGCGGCGCCGAGCACCGGCGCGAGTTCGTGACGGCGGACGAGTGCGAGCCCCTCGGCGACGGTGGCGTCGGCGGAGACGATCACCGGTTCGGTCGTCATGAGACCACCGGCGGTGTCGGGCTCGTACTCGAGGAGCATGCGGACGTCCTGCGCCTCTTCCGGCTCCATGAGCTGGAGGAGGGCCTCGCTGCGCTCGTCGGAGAACTGCGCGAGGACGTCGGCCGCGTCGTCCGGCTGCATGTGGTCGAGCACGTCGGCCGCACGGGAGTCGACGAGCCGGGTGAGGATCTCGATCCGCTGCTGGTCGGGCATCTCCTCGAGCACGTCGGCGAGCCGGTCGTCGGGGAGTTCCTCGGCGACCTCGAACCGCCGCTCCTCCGGCAGGTCGAGCAGCGTCGACGCCAGGTCGGCCGGCAGCAGGTCGGAGTAGGCGGCGATCACGTGTTCGGCTGACTGGGCCTCGCCGGGGAGCTCGTCCTCGGTGACCTCGTTCCAGGTCGCGAACGTCGTCGGGCCCTTGCCGAACGGGGACGGTGTGGTCTTCGGCTTGCGGAGGAAGAGCTGCGACACCTTCCAGTCGCCCTGCCCGCGGTCCTCGATCGCGACGTCCTCGATGGTGGCGCGGATGCGCTCCTTCTTGATGAGGACCTTGCGGCCGAGCATCTCCGCGATCACCCGGACCTCGCCACCGCGCTGCTCGAAGCGGCGCATGTTCACGAGGCCGGTCGTGATGACCTGCCCGGCACCGATCGAGGTGATGCGGCCGATGCTCACGAAGATCCGGCGCTTGCCCGGGACCTCGACGATGAGACCGACGACGTGCGGCGGATCGGCCCGGCGGTACACCACCAGGACGTCTCGGACGCGGCCGACGCGGTCTCCCGCGGGGTCGAAGACGGAGCACCCGGCGAGGCGGGCGACGAAGACCTTCGTGGCGCTCACCCGACCCAGCGTAGTCGGTGCGTCTGGCCGGATCCGCCGTGGCGGTCGGCGGCTTCCCTGAGAGTGCACGTGCGATTGCAAGGTGTGCGGTGAATGATGGCTGTGTGAGCAATCAGAGCCCGTTCGGCGGCCGGACCGCCCAGGCCTTCCCGACGCTGCCCAAGGGCGACGTCCTCGGCACCTACGACAGCTACCCCGACGCCCAGCGCGTGGTGGCGAAGCTCGCCGAGGCCGACTTCCCGGTCAACCAGCTCTCGATCGTCGGCAACGACCTCAAGACCGTCGAGCGCGTCACCGGCAAGATGACGTACGGCCGTGCGGCGATCGCCGGCGCGCTGTCCGGCCTCTGGCTCGGCATCTTCTTCGGCATCGTGCTGACGCTCTTCTCGCCGAGTGCCGGTGGCCTCATCCTCGCCGCCGCCATCATCGGTGCGGCGTTCGGCATGCTCTACGGCATCGTCTCGTTCGCGATCACGAAGCGGCAGCGGGACTTCACGAGCGTGCACCAGGTCCTCGCGACGAACTACCAGATCGTCGTCGAGCCGCAGCTCGTGGGTCAGGCCCGTCGCATCCTCGGTGAGGCCGGGCTCGCCCCCACCACGCACTGGAACCCCGGTACGCCGGGTGCACCGGGACCGCAGAGCGGGCCGGGGGCCGGGTTCCAGGGGCAGCCGCCGCAGCAGCCGTGGCGTCCGGGTCCCGGTTCCGGCTCCGGTGCTCCCGGGTCCGGCGGGCAGTCGGCCGGGTCCGGTGGCGGGTGGGGCGCCGGTCAGCAGGGATCGCCGTACGGTGGGCACGCCACACCGCACCACCAGCCAGGAGGCGCGCAGCAGCCCGGCACGCCGCCCTCCGGCGCGCAGACGGGGACGCCGCGGTACGGCACGAACGAGGGGCCGCGCTACGGGGAGACCCCGGCGACCGCTCCCGCGCCGGCAGCGCCCGCGTCCGCACAGCAGCCGCGTGCGGAGGAGCCGCCGCGCTACGGGGAGCGGGTGACCGGGGCGACGCCGCCGGCGCCGAGCTCCGCCGAGTCCGCGGAGTCCGCGCCCCCGAAGGACGACGAGTCGCGCTGAGGCGCTGGCGGCCGCCGAGCTCGGGGCCGGGGTCGCACGACGCGCCGCTCACGTCCGCCGAGGTCGCTCGACGCGCCGCTCACGTCCGCCGAGGTCGCACGAACGGTCGTTCCCCGTCGCGGGGAGCGGCCGTTCCCGTGACCTCGGCGGCGTCCGTCCCGCTCGCGGATCGTCGAGCGGGCGGGACACGCCGCGCGCGGATCGTCGAGCGGGCGGGACACGCCGCGCGCGGGTCGTCGAGCGGGCGGGACACGCCGCGCGCGGGTCGTCGAGCGGGCGGGACACGCCGCGCGCAGGTCGTCGAGCGGGCGGGAACGGCCGCCGAGGTGCTGCGAGCGGGACGTACTTCGCCCGCTCGGAGCCCGGGCTAGAGGACCTTCGAGTAGCAGATCGAGGTCGGGACCCCGACGTACGGCCCGAAGTTCGCGATGCGCGTGAACCCCTCGCGCTCGTAGAACCCGATCGCACGCTTCTGCTCGTTCCCGGTCTCCAGCACGAGCGCCGGCGACCCGAGGTCGAGCGCAGCGTCCTCCAACCGACGCAGCAGCGCCGCCGCGACACCGGCACCCCGGGACTCCGGCCGGACGTACATCCGCTTGATCTCGGTGATGCCGTCCTGCACGACCCGCAGCCCGCCGCAGCCGAGCGGCGTGCCGTCGTCGTCCCGCGCGAGGAAGAACACCGCGATGGAGTCCGCCGTCGGCTTGTCGCCGGGTTCGGTGTCGCCGCCGTACGCACGGTCGATCTCCAGGCGCTGGGCGGCGCGGAGCCGCTGGGCGTCGGGGGAGTCGAAGTGCTCGACGTCGATCGAGAACGCGCTCTCGCTGGGGCTGGGGGAGACCTCCGGTGTCGTCACCCGCTCAGGCTAGCGGCCGGAGCGGGCGATCCACCCCTCCACTTCCGAGGGGGTCCGGGGGATGCCGACGGACAGGTTCTCGGCGCCGTCCTCGGTCACGAGGATGTCGTCCTCGATGCGGACGCCGATGCCGCGGAACTCCTCGGGCACGGTGAGGTCGTCCTGCTGGAAGTACAGGCCGGGCTCGATCGTGAAGACCATGCCGGCCTGCACGGTGCCGTCGATGTACATCTCACGCCGGGCCTTCGCGCAGTCGTGCACGTCGAGGCCGAGGTGGTGGCTCGTGCCGTGCACCATGTAGCGACGGTGGAACTGGTTGTCCTGCTGGAGCGATTCCTCGGCGCTGCCGGGCAGGAAGCCCCACTCGGCGGTCTTGCGGGCGATGACCTCCATCGCGGTGGCGTGCACCTGACGGAAGGTGATGCCGGGCTTCACGATGGCGAAGGCCGCGTCCGCCGCCTCGAGCACGGCTTCGTACACGAGGCGCTGCACGTCGGTGAAGGTGCCGCTCACCGGGAGCGTGCGGGTGATGTCGGCCGTGTAGAACGAGTCGACCTCGACCCCGGCGTCGATGAGGATCAGGTCGCCCGGCTCGACGGCACCGTCGTTGCGGGTCCAGTGCAGGATGCAGGCGTGGTGGCCGGAGGCGGCGATCGTGTCGTAGCCCACGGTGTTGCCGTCGGCACGGGCACGGCGGTTGAACGTGCCCTCGACGATGCGCTCGCCGCGGGGGTGCGCCAGGACCGCGTCGAAGTCGGCGATGACGTCGTCGAAGCCGGCCTTGGTCGCGTTCACGGCCTTCCGGAGCTCGTTGACCTCGTACGCGTCCTTCACGAGGCGCAGCTCGGAGAGGTCACGGGCGAGGGCGTCGTCCGTCGCGGGCACGCCGTCGGCCTCGGGCGCGCCACCGACGGCGCTGCCGATCCGGTCGTCGAGCCCACGGGTGAGGTCGGTGTCGGCGTCGCGCACGACGAGGGCCGAGGCGTCGAGTCCGGCGCGCACTGCGTCGAACGCGCCGAGGTCGGCGGTCGCGAGACCGAGGTCCGCCGAGACCTCGTCCAGCGAGGGGCGCGGGCCGACCCAGAACTCCCCGATCTCGGGGTTGGCGTAGAACTCCTCGGAGTCGCGCCCGGCGGTCGCGCGGAAGTACAGCGTGGCGTCGTGCCCGGAGCCGTTCGGCGTCATGACGAGCACGGAGCCGACGACGGTGTCGGTGCCCCAGCCGGTCAGGTGCGCGAACGCGGAGTGCGGGCGGAACGGGTAGTCGCAGTCGTTCGATCGCACCTTGGCCTGGCCGGACGGTACGACGATCGTCCGGCCCGGGTGCAGCTCGGAGAGCTTCGCGCGGCGTTCGGCAGCGAAGGCAGCCTGCTCGCGGGGCTCGGGCAGCGGACGGTCACGATCGGCCCACTGCGAGCCGATGTAGTCCTTGAACGTCGAGGATCCGGGGGTGGTGGAACGGTTGCTCGTCGCGCGGGGCGTGGTGTCGGACATGCACCCATCATCGCACCGCCCGTCGCTCCGCGGCCTGTGCGCCCGCTCACCTGTGGATAGCATTGTCGACGTGCCCGATCCGTTCATCGACCTGCACGCGCACTCGAGCGTCTCCGACGGCACCGAGCGACCCGCGGACCTCGTCCGGGCGGCAGCAGCCGCCGGACTGGACGCCGTCGCGCTGACGGACCACGACACGACCGCGGGGTGGGACGAGGCCACGGCGACCGTCCGCGACCTGCCGGTCACGCTCCTCCCGGGTCTCGAACTGAGCACCCGCGTCGGCTACCGCAGCGTGCACGTCCTCGGCTACCTGGTCGACCCCGCCGACCCGGCGCTCGTCGCCGAGACCGAACGGATCCGCGACGGACGCCTCGCCCGGGCCCGCCGGATGGTCGACCGCATCGGCCGCGACCACCCGATCACTTGGGACGACGTGCTCGCGCAGTCCCGCGACGGGGCCACGATCGGCCGCCCGCACATCGCCGACGCCCTCGTCGCTCGCGGGCTCGAGGCCGACCGCAGCGCGGCGTTCCGGGGGATCCTGCACCCGGCCTCCGGGTACTACGAGCCGCACGAGGCGCCGTCCCCGCTCCGGGGCGTCGAGCTCATCCGACAGGCCGGCGGCGTCCCCGTCATCGCCCATCCCGCCGCGTCGTCGCGGGGGATCGTGATCGACGAGCCGATGCTCCGCGAACTGGTCGAGGCCGGGCTCGGCGGGCTCGAGGTCGACCACCGCGAGAACCTCGCTCACGGCAAGCGCACCCTGCTCGACTGGGCGACGCGGTACGGCCTGTTCGTCACCGGGTCGAGTGACTACCACGGCACGGGCAAGCCGAACCGGCTGGGCGAGCACCGCACGGCGTTGGCGGCGTTCGACGCCATCCGCTCCGAGGCGACCGGCAGCGCGCCCGTCGTCGGCGTCGGCTCCCGCCTGGCCTGACCAGCGCGGCCGCTCCGCCAGGTGGGGACGACGAAGGGCCCGTCGCGTCGGCGACGGACCCTTCGGTGACGGCCTGGAGGCGCTACTCGCCGTCCGACGATCCCTGCGGCGCCGAGGCGGTCGCCTCGGACGAGCCGCTGCCGCTCCCGCGGCGGCGACGCCGACGACGACGCTTCGCGGCGCCGTCCGTCGAACCGTCGGCCGGTGCGCCCTCGGCACCACCGGACTGGGCCGGGGACTCGGCGTCCGCAGGCTGCGAGGCGGACCGTGCCGCGCCTCCCGAGCCGTTGCCGGAACCGGATGCCGAACCCGAGCCGGACCGCGTCCGGGTGCGGGGCGGACGCGAGCCGCTGCGCGGACGGTCGCCCGACTGCTTCTCGGCGGGGCCGCCGGCCGATGCCGCGTGCGCCGAAGCGCCGGGCAGACGGCCCTTGGTGCCGGCCGGGATGTCGAGTTCCTCGAACAGGTGCGGCGACGACGAGTAGGTCTCGACGGGCTCGGGGATGCCGAACTCGAGCGCCTTGTCGATCAGCGTCCACTTGTGCAGGTCGTCCCAGTCGACGAACGTGACCGCGATGCCGGTCTTGCCCGCACGGCCGGTGCGCCCGGCACGGTGCAGGTAGGTGTCCGGGTCGTCCGGGATGGTGTGGTTGATCACGTGCGTGACGTCGTCCACGTCGATGCCGCGGGCCGCGACGTCGGTGGCGATCAGCACGTCACGCTTGCCGGCCTTGAAGGCGGCCATGGCACGCTCGCGCTGCTCCTGGTTGAGGTCGCCGTGCACCGCTGCGGCGTTGAACCCGCGGTCCTTGAGCTCCTCGACGAGCTTCGCGGCGGCACGCTTCGTGCGGGTGAAGATCACGGTCTTGCCGCGCCCCTCGGCCTGCAGGATGCGGGCGATGACCTCGTCCTTGTCGAGCGAGTGCGCGCGGTAGATGAGGTGCTTGATGTTCGCCTGCATCAGACCCTCGTCGGGGTCGGTCGCGCGGATGTGCACCGGGCGGCTCATGAAGCGGCGGGCGAGCGCCACGATCGGCGCGGGCATCGTCGCCGAGAACAGCATCGTGTGCCGCACCTCGGGGATGGCCTGGAAGATGCGCTCGATGTCCGACAGGAACCCGAGGTCGAGCATGCGGTCGGCCTCGTCGAGGACGACCTCCTGCACGTGCGACAGGTCGAGCAGGCGCTGGCGCTGCAGGTCGATCAGGCGCCCGGGGGTGCCGACGACGATCTGGGCGCCGGCCTTGAGCTGCTCGATCTGCCCCTCGTACGCCTTGCCGCCGTAGATCGCCGCGATGGTCGTCGGGCGGTTCGAGGTGGCGAGCTCGAGGTCCTCGGTCACCTGGACCGCGAGTTCGCGGGTCGGCACGACGACGAGGGCCTTGACGCCGGGCGCCGGGTCGGCTCCGAGGCGCTGGATGAGGGGGAGGCCGAAGCCGAAGGTCTTGCCCGTACCCGTCTTGGCCTGGCCGATGATGTCCTGGCCGGTGAGGGCGAGCGGGATCGTCTGCTGCTGGATCGGGAAGGGCTCGAGGATGCCCTTCGTCGCGAGCGCGTCGACGATGTCCTGCTCGATGGAGAGGTCTGCGAAAGTCAAAGAATCACCTTAGTTCTGGTGGAAGTCCCGACCAGTCTACCGGCGGGTCGGGCTCGGTTCTCCAGGCCCCTATGCTGGAGCCGTGGTGTCGTGGTGGAACCGGAAGCGCGCGGCGGAGCTCGCGTCCGCGTGGCTCGCGTCGCGGAACCCGCGGAACGCCTCGCCCGTGGAACGTCTGCAGCTGGACGACGTCAGCCCCGAGCTGGACGTCTACCTGGGCCAGGCGGCGTACCTCGAACTCTCCCTCTACGAGACGATGGGCCGCGCCGGGGCCGGTGCGCCGACCCTGTCCGGACGGCTCGTCACGGGCGTGCTCGCGACGACGGCGCTCGAACGGCACCGCGCCATCGTCGCCGAGATCGAACGGACCGGCGGTGACCCGGCTGCGCTGATGGCCCCCCACCGCGAGGCGATCGACCTCTTCCTCGAGCGCACGAGCGGCGCGGACTGGTACGAGTCGATGCTCACGGGCTACGTCACCGCGGGGATCCTCAACGACCTGTTCGGCTCGCTGCTCCGGTCGCTCCCGGCCGAGGTCCGGCAGCGCCTGAAGACCGTGTTCGACGCGCGCGAGGAAGCCGCCGTCGTCGAGGAACTCACCGAACGCATCGCCGAGGACCCGCAGGTCGGGTCGCGACTGGCGATGTGGGGACGGCGGCTCGTCGGGGACACGTTGCTCGTGGCCCGGTCGGCGCTCGCGTCGCACGCTCGTGAGGACCAGGAACGGCTCGAGCCGGTCTGGACCGAGCTCATCGCTGCGCACACGCGGCGCATGGACGCGCTCGGCCTGACGGCCTGACGGCCCCCGGGTCAGGCGCCGGAGGCCTTGACGCGCTCGTAGTACGCCGCGTCGGCAGCCGTACGGCGCTTGCCGAGGACCCACTCGGCGACGAGGGCGACCACACCGGCACCGACCAGGGCGACGACCCAGATCCAGGTCGCGTCGTACTGCCAGCCGGCCCAGGTCAGGGCCTCCCACAGCACCGCGGCGACGATGCCGCCGACCGCGGGGCCGAGCAGGGAACCACGGCTCGACCGCCAGGGCAGGACCACGTGCGCGACGGCCCCGAGGATCAGCCCGCCGAGGACCGCGAAGAGCAGCTCCACGTCAGGCGACGAAACCGATGCGACGGGACTCCTCCGCGCCGACCTCGACGTAGGCGAGGGACGCGACGGGGACGATGAACCGACGGCCCTTGTCGTCCTGCAGCGAGAGGTGCGTCGCCTTGTCGTCGAGCGCGGCCGCGACGGCCTTCTCGATCTCGTCGGCGGTCTGGGCGGTCTCGAACGCGATCTCGCGCGGGCTGTTGGTGATGCCGATCTTGATGTCCACGAGCACAGCGTATCCGAGCGGCCCCGACGGCCATCGGGCGTTCGCCGCAGGCGCACTGTCGGTCGCTGCGGTTACCGTACGAGGGTGCCCCAGACGACGCTCACGCCCGCACCCGAGGCTACGGGCGTCGCGCGGGCGTTGGCGTCCGACCCGTCGCAGGCCGCCGTGCTCGCGCTGCCGGACGGCCGGCACGCCGCGGTCATCGGCGCACCGGGCACCGGCAAGACGACCACGCTGTCGCGGCTGGTGGCAGCACGGCTCACGCGCGACGACGCGATCTCGCCTGACGGTCACGCCACCGTCCTCGCCCTGACGAGCGCCCGCACGGCCGCGACCGCGCTCCGCGACCGGCTCGCCGCCTCGGTCGACCGGGTGATGCCGGGTGCACTCGCACGGACGGTGAACTCGCTGGCCTTCCAGCTCGTCGCGCACGCCGCCGCCGTCCAGGGCCTCGAGACCCCGACCCTCCTGACCGGTGGCGAGCAGGACCGCATCATCGCCGACCTGCTCGACGGGCACGAGACCGACGGCACGGGTCCGGACTGGCCGGCACCGATCACCGCCGTCGTCCGCGAACGCGCCGGCTTCCGCACCGCCCTGCGCGACGTCATGATGCGGGCGGTCGCCGCGGGCGTGGAACCCGAGGACATGCGCGAACTGGGGGACGACACCGGGCGTCCGGAGTGGCGGGCCGTCGGGAACTTCGTCGACGAGTACCGCGCCGCCGTGACCTCGTTCCGCGCCACCAGCCTCGACGCCGCCGAACTCGTCGCCTACGCCACGGCCGCCGTCCTGCGGGGGCAGGTCCCGGCGAGCGTCGCCGCGCTGCGCCTCGTCGTGGTCGACGACACGCAGGAGCTCGTCGAGGGGGAGATCGCGCTGCTCGGGGCGCTCGCCCGCTCCGGCGTGCAGATCGTCGCCTTCGGTGACCCCGACATCGCCGCGTCGGCGTTCCGCGGGGCCGAGCCCGACGTGCTCGGCCGCCTGGCCTCCCGGCTCGGTGTGGACCGCGTCGACGAGCTGGTCCTCGGCACGGTGCACCGGCACGCGGCACCCGTCCGCGCGCTCGTCTCCGGCATCACGGCGCGCATCGGTGCCGCCGCGGCCGGACGGCAGCGCACCGCCGTGGCGACCACGGCGGACGCCCGACCCGACGCCGTCGTGCACCTCGAGGGCGCGAGCCGTGCGGCGCTCGTCGTCGCGATCGCCCGGCGGCTCCGCGAACACCGGTTGCTCGACGGCGTCCCGTGGCACCGGATGGCCGTCGTCACCCGCAGCGGTGCCGCGATCCCCGAGCTCGTCCGTGCGCTCTCCGTGGCCGAGGTCCCCGCGACCGCCGGGGCCGCGCCCGTCCGACCCCGCGACGACACCGCGGCGCGGTCCCTGCTCGACGCCGCGGCCGTCGCGCTCGGGGTCCTCCCGCTCGACCCGGTGCTCGCGACGTCCTTCGCGACCGGGCCGCTCGGCGGGCTCGACACCCTGGCGATGCGGCGACTCCGCCTCGCGCTGCGGCGGGAAGAACTCGCCGGTGGCGGGACCCGCACGGCCGACGAACTCCTCGTGGACGCCCTCGGCGCGCCCGAGCGCCTGGCGACCGTCGACGCCGGGTTCGCCCGACGCGCGACGCGGCTCGCGCGGAGCCTGGTGCAGGCGCACCACGACGCCGAGTCCGGTGCGAGCATCGAGGAGATCCTCTGGGGCCTCTGGGAACGGAGCGGGCTCGCCGACGCCTGGGGCGGCCAGTCGGCTGCCGGCGGGGTCGGTGCGGCCGAGGCCGACCGGCACCTCGACGCCGTGGTCGGGCTGTTCACCGCGGCGAAGCGGTTCGTCGAGCGTACGCCGGACGCCCCCGCGCGGGTGTTCGTCGACGACCTGCTCGGCGCCGACCTGCCCGAGGACTCGATCGGCCCCGACCGCACCGCCGGCCGGGTCCGCGTGCTCACCCCCTCGGCCACGATCGGGCTCGAGTGCGACGTCGTCGTGGTGCTCGGGCTGCAGGACGGCGTCTGGCCGAACACCCGGGTACGGGGCAGCCTGCTCGACCCCGACGGCCTGGTCCGTGCCGCCGCGGGGATCGACCACGAGACGATCGACGACCGCGCCGCCGTGATCGCCGACGAACTCCGCCTGTTCGCCCGTGCGGTGTCCCGCGCCACCACCCAGGTGATCATCGGGACGGTGGCGAACGACGACGAGGCACCATCGCCGTTCGTCCGCCTCGTGCCCGTGCCGCCCGACCGGCAGCCGACCGTGCACCCGCTGTCCCTGCGCGGCCTCGCCGGATCGCTCCGTCGGCGCGTGGTGGCCTCGGGCGACCACGAGGCCGCGTCCGCGCTCGCACGCCTGGCCGAGGCCGAGGTCCCCGGCGCCGCTCCGGACGACTGGTACGGGCTCGCCGAGCCCTCGACCGACGACCCCCTCGTCGACCTCGACGCCGAGCCGGCACCCGAGCACGAGGGCGGCGAGCCCGTGCCCCCGACGGTGTCCGTCTCGCCCTCCCGCATCGGCACCTTCGAGGAGTGCCCCGTGCACTGGTTCGTGCAGACCTTCGGCGGCAGCGCCCCGAGCCCCGCGATGGGCATCGGGACGATCGTGCACGAGACCATGGAGCACGCCACCGCCGTCGACGTGGAGTCCCTGTGGCAGCACGTCGAGGGCCGGTGGGACGAGCTGACGTTCGAGTCGCCGTGGATCGCCGATCGCGAACGCGCCCGCACCCGTCGCATGATCGAGGGACTGAGCGACTACCTCCGCACCTTCGCGAGTGCCGGACGCCGACTGCTCGGCGCCGAGACCTCGTTCGCGCTCGTCACCGGGCCGGCACGGATGCGCGGCAGCATCGACCGGATCGAGGTCGACCCGGACGGCCGGGTCAGCGTCGTCGACCTCAAGACCGGGCGCTCGATGCCGAGCGAGAAGAACGACATGCCCGAACACCCCCAGCTCGGCGCGTACCAGCTCGCGGTCGAGGACGGCGCGGTCGAGGGGGTCCCCGCCGGCTCGGCGATGGCCGATGCCCGGCTCGTGTTCGTGCAGAACGCCCGCAGCGGCCGTGCCTACTCCGAGCGGACGCAGCAGGCGTTCGACGACGGGGCGCGTGAGGCCTACCGCCAGCGGCTGCACACCGTGGCGACGGGCATGGCCGGACGGACCTTCCTGGCGAACGTCGACGACCACTGCGAGAAGGCCCGGACCGGCGTCGAGTGCCGGATCCACGTCGTGGGCGAGGTGACCTGGTGAACGAGGAACAGCTGCTCGGCCCCGACGGTGCCCGCACCGCCGATCCGGACCGCGTCGAGCCGCCGCGGCACGACGCCGACGCGATCGCCGACGCCCTCGGACGCCCGCGCCCCACGGCGCAGCAGCGAGCCGTCATCGAGTCCCCGCTCACCCCGGCGCTCGTCGTCGCGGGAGCCGGCAGCGGGAAGACCGAGACGATGGCGTCGCGGGTCGTCTGGCTGCTCGCGAACGGGATGGTCCGCCCCGACGGCATCCTCGGCCTGACCTTCACCCGCAAGGCCGCCGGCGAGCTGTCGGTCCGCATCAACGACCGCATCCGCGCGCTCGAGGACGTCGGGCTGCTCGAAGCCGGTGACGCGTTCGAGGCGCCGACGGTGTCCACCTACAACGCGTTCGCCAACTCGGTCTTCCGCGAGAACGCCCTGCTCGTCGGCCGCGACGGCGAGTCCCAGGTGCTCACCGAACCGTCCGCCTGGCAGCTCGCGCGCCGGGTCGTCGTCGCAGCGCGGGATGACCGGCTGGCCGGGCTCGACCGCGACGTCGACACCGTGACCGCCGCGGTCGTCTCGCTCGCCGGCGCGGTGTCCGAGCACCTCGTCGAACCGGAGCGGTTGCGTCGGTTCGCGATCGAGTTCGCCGAGCTGCTCCAGCTGCCGGGGAACGCCCGCGGCGGCGCGTACAAGGCGATCACCGACGCCGTCGCCGCGGTCGGTGCCCTCGAACCCCTCGTCGACCTGGTGGAGGAGTTCCGCCGGCAGAAGGTGGACCGCGGGTTCGTGGAGTTCTCCGACCAGATCGCCCTCGCCCTCGCCGCGGCCGAGTCGGCACCGCGCGTCGTCACCGACCTCCGGCAGCGGTACGGCGTCGTGCTCCTCGACGAGTACCAGGACACCTCGGTCGTGCAGACGCGGTTCCTCGCCCGGCTCTTCCGCGGGCACCCGGTGATGGCGGTCGGCGACCCCCACCAGTCCATCTACGGGTTCCGTGGGGCGAGCGCCGCCAACCTCGCCCGGTTCCCGCGGGACTTCGGCGGGACGTCCGACGACGGCGCCGACGCCGCACGCCCCGTCACCTTCGCGCTCTCCACCAGCTGGCGGAACCCGGTCGACGTCCTCGCCGGCGCCAACGCCGTCGTCGCGCCCCTGTCCGAGGCGTCCGAGGTCGACGTCGAGCGCCTCGTCCCCCGACCCGGGGCGGACGCCGGGACGGTCCACGCCGTGTTCCCGGAGACCCTCCCGGACGAGGCCGCCGCCGTGGCGGAGTGGTTCGCCGCGCGCCGCGCCGCCGACCCGACGGGGTCGATGGCGCTCCTGCTGCGCTCGCGGAAGGACGTCGCCGCGTTCACCGCCGCCCTGGGCGACCGTCGCGTGCCGTTCCACGTGCTCGGCACCGGCGGACTCCTGCAGCGGCCGGAGATCGTCGACCTCGTCGCGTGCCTCCGCGTGCTGCACGACCCCGCCGCCGGCAACGACCTCATCCGGCTGCTCGCCGGCGCCCGGTGGCGGATCGGCGCCGCGGACATCGCCGCCCTGCACGCCCTGGCCCGCTGGCTGTTCGGCCGCGACCACACCCAGCAGCGACTCGACGACGACGTCACCGCAGCCTTCCGGGCATCGGTCGCCGCGGGGGAGCACGGCTCGATCGTCGACGCCCTCGACTTCGTCGCCACCGCCCCGGACGAGCACGGCGCGCTCGCCGACATCAGCGAGACCGGACGCCTCCGGATGCGCGACCTCGGCCGCCAGCTCCAGGCGCTCCGGTCCCGGGCCAGCGGCGACCTCGTCGACTTCGTCACGCTCGTCGTGCAGGAGATGCGGCTCGACATCGAGGTCGCCGCGCACGAGCAGGGGAGCGGGGCGTTCCTCGACGCCTTCATCGACGAGCTCGCGGGCTTCGTGACGACTGACGACCGGGCCGACCTCGGTGCGTTCCTCGGCTGGATCGACGCCGCTGCCCGTCGTGACGACATGGGTCCCCGCTCCGAGGAGCCCGAGGCCGGCACCGTGCAGATCCTGACGATCCACGGGTCGAAGGGCCTCGAGTGGGACGCCGTGGCGGTTCCCCGACTGGTCGAGGGTGCGCTCCCGGCCCGCCCGCTGGAGGGCTCGTCCGGGTGGATCGGCTTCGGCCGGCTGCCGTACGAGTTCCGGGGCGACGCCGACGAGCTGCCGCGACTGGACTGGCGCGGGCACGACACGCAGAAGGACGTCACGCTCGCGATCGACGCCTACAAGGAACAGGTGAAGGCCCGCAACGAGGACGAGGAGCGCCGCCTCACCTACGTCGCGCTCACCCGGGCGAAGCACGACCTGCTCGTCTCCGGCTCGTTCTGGGCGGGCGGGGTCCGACCCACCGAACCGAGTCGGTACCTGCGGGACCTCGTCGACGCCGGTGTCGTGGCCGCCGCCGCCGTCCCCGAGACGACCGAGCACGAGGAGAACCCCCTCGGTGACGCCGGGGCCACGCAGTCCTGGCCGCACGTGCCGTTCGGGCAGCGCGCCGCCCGGGTGGTCGCCGCCGCCGACCGCGTGCGGAACGCCAACCCCGGGGCGGCCGGTCGGTTCAGCGCCGACATCGACCTGTTGCTCGCGGAGCGCGCCGCGAACCGGTCGGCCCGGCACCGGGTGGTCGTCCCGCACCGCGTCCCGGCGTCCGGGTTCAAGGACTACCTGGCCGAACCGGACGCCGTGGCCGAGCGGCTGCGGCGACCGATGCCGGAGCGGCCCTACCGCGCGACCCGCCTCGGCACGCTCTTCCACCAGTGGGTCGAGCAGCGTGCCCGCAGCGGCGGTTCGCTCGAGACGCTCGACGCCTGGCCGGACGAACTCGACCTCGACCCGGACGACGTGGTCGACGCCTCGGCGGACGTCGCGGTCACCGACGACGACGCCCGGCGGCTCGCCGACTTCCAGGCGACCTTCGCCCGGTCACGGTGGGCGGAGCTGACACCGATCGAGGTCGAGCGCGAGATCCACATCCCGTTCCTCGGCCACAGCGTCGTCTGCAAGCTCGATGCGGTGTACGAGATCCACGGCCGGGCCGAGGTCGTCGACTGGAAGACCGGCAAGGCCCCGTCGGGCGACGACGACCTGGCGAAGCGGCAGTTGCAGCTCGCGCTGTACCGGGTCGCCTACGCGGAGTTCACCGGGCGTCCGATCGACGAGGTCGACGCGGTGTTCTACTTCGTGGCCGACGACCTCGAGGTCCGGCCGCGCGAACTCCTCGACCGCGCCGGACTCGAGCGCGCCTGGCGGGACGCGATCGGCTGACGCCGGCCGGCGCCGGCTCGGCGCCGGCTCGGCGTCGGCCGGCCGCGCTGACGCCGGCCCGCACGTCGAACCACGAATCCGACGTCGAACCACGCACGGACGCTGGTTCGATGTCGGAACCGTGGTTCGATCCGGACCGGTGGCGCGGCGGACCGCCGGCGACGGGGCGGGGGCGAGCCGCGCCTCCAGGGCCGTCACGCGTCAGCCGCGCCGAAGCGCGTCAGCCGTGCCGACACGGGTCAGCCGCGCCGATGCGGCAGCCGCGCCGAAGCGCGTCAGCCGTGCCGACGCTCGGTCGACGACAGCAGCTGCTCGACCTCGCCGATCTCCATCGTCTCCGGCGAGACCGACTGCAGCGGTGCCGCGCTCGGCGTCTGGACCGCGTCCACCAGCCGGTGCATCATCGCGACCGCGTCGTCGACGACCTCGGTGCTCTTCACCTGCACGCCGTGCAGCAGCCACTGCGCGGTCTCGAGCTCGTGGTGCACCCGCGCGCGCTGCGCGAGCTGCCGGTCCCGCCCGCCGCCGTTCGCCTCGTACGCGCTGAGGACGGTGTCGAACGCGTCCTTGCGGCCGGCGAGCACCCACGCGAGGTCCTTCGCCGGGTCGCCGAGCCGCAGCTCGCCCCAGTCGATGACGCCGGAGACGTCGTCACCGGAGACCAGGATCGTCTCGGTGCCGAGCGACCCGTGCACGACGGTGGGCGTGAACTGCCAGAGCTGCTGGTCGCGTGCCGCGCCCTCCCACCGCTCCTTGAGCGCCGCCGGGACGAGCTTCGTGGCGACCGCGCGGTCCATCACGGAGACGGCGGAGCGCAGGACCTCGAACGGGGTGAGGGACGGCAGCCCGGCGTCGGTGACGAAGCTCGTCGGCAGCTGGTGGATCGCTGCGATCGCCCGGCCGACGCTGGTCGCGAGCTCCGGTCGTTCGACGAGGGCCTGCAGCTTCGGGTGCGTCCCGGGCAGGTACGAGGTGACGATGGCGCGGGTCGAGCCGATCGGCGCTTGTCCGCGGTACTCGGCGACGCCGAACGGGAGGCGCGTGCGGATCCCGGCGCTCAGCGCCCGGATCGCGACGAGGTCGGCGGACTGTCGGGCCTCGGCCCGCTGGTTGCGTGGGCGGCGGATCGCGGACCAGGCGCCGTCGGCGTCGCGGAGGACGGCCGACTCGTAGTCCCCGGACGCGGCCGAGCCGAGCGTGCGCGTGCCCGTGACGACGAGGCCTGAGACGGCCGTGGTCGCCAACGCGGCTAGAGTGAACTGGGATCCCGCCATGCCCCTCAGGGTAGGTCCGCAGCCGGTGGTCGAGCGTGCGCCACGCTGGCCCGCGGCAGCCCGGGCTCCCGCACCGCCGACCCGATCCGACCCGAGGAGCCCCCTGCCGTGACCGTCGAGTTCGCCGCGAGGCTGCCCCTCTCCCGCAACGACCTCGACCGCGACGCGGAGTTCCGCACGACGGACGACCTCGACCGGGTGCTGCGGGACGACCCGTCGACCCGGTACCTGCCCGTCCGCGGCTCCGAGATGCTGCGGAACGCCGACGGCACCCTCCGTTTCGTCTCCGCCGATGCCGTGCCGGTCGACGCGGTGACGCTGTACCTCGGTCGCGCCGTCTCCGACGCCCCCGATGCGCCCGCCGGCACCCGGTTCGTCGCCGCGTTCCTCGACGCCGAGACCTCCGCCCGGATCGAACCGGCCGACGACGCGTGGGAGAGCCTGCGGATGTTCGGGACCGAGCTGTCGCCGCGCGACCAGGGCCTCGCGGTCGAGGCCGTGGCGATGGCGAACTGGCACGCCGTGCACGGCTTCTCGCCCCGCACCGGGTCCGCGACCGACGTGGTCACCGGCGGCTGGGTGCGCCGCGATCCCGAGGGGCACGAGCACTTCCCGCGCACCGACGCGGCGATCATCGTCGGGGTCACCGACGCCGACGATCGGATCCTGCTCGGGTCGAACGCGGCGTGGGACGCGGACCGGTACTCGCTGCTCGCGGGCTTCGTCGAGCCGGGGGAGTCGCTCGAGGACGCCGTCCGGCGCGAGGTCTGGGAGGAGTCCGGCGTCCGCGTCGAGGAACCCGAGTACCTCGGCTCGCAGCCGTGGCCGTTCCCGGCGTCGCTCATGCTCGGCTTTCGCGCTCGTGCGGTGGACGGGGACCCGACGACGGCCCGGCCGGACGGCGTGGAGATCCTCGACGTCCGGTGGTTCTCGCGCGACGAGATCCGGGAGCGTGCGGGCGACACCCTGCTGC
The DNA here is from genome assembly GCF_020882855.1 of Curtobacterium sp. GD1. Taxonomy (NCBI): domain Bacteria; kingdom Bacillati; phylum Actinomycetota; class Actinomycetes; order Micrococcales; family Microbacteriaceae; genus Curtobacterium; species Curtobacterium sp. GD1. Next base: position 120,374 of record NZ_JAFEVQ010000004.1, read on the forward strand.
TGCCGGGCAAGACGTCGATCGCCCGCGCCATCATCGAAGAGTGGTACGGCGGGCCGCTGGACCTGCCGTGAGCAGCGCCGCCGCCGGGGCCGGGGCCGGGGCCGAGCCGCTCCGACCGCCGTCGCCGGACGAGCTCCTCGCCGCCCTCGACGCCGAACAGCGCACCGTCGCCCGGACCCTGCTCGGTCCCGTGGCCGTCCTCGCCGGCGCCGGCACCGGCAAGACCCGCGCCATCACGCACCGCATCGCGTACGGCGTCGCGACCGGCACCTACGCGCCGAACCACGTCCTCGCCCTGACCTTCACCACCCGGGCGGCCGGCGAACTGCGGTCGCGGCTGCGCTCCCTCGGGGCGGGCACGGTGCAGGCCCGCACGTTCCACGCCGCGGCGATGGCGCAGCTCAGCTACTTCTGGCCGGACACCGTCGGCGGCCACGCCCCGAAGATCGTCGAGTCCAAGGGCCGGATGATCGCGCACGCGGCGGACACGGTCGGCCTGCGGGTGGACACCCCGACGCTCCGCGACCTGGCCGGCGAGGTCGAGTGGCGGAAGGTCCAGATGTTCTCGTACGACGAGTACGAGGCCGCGGCGGCCGAACGGGTCATGCCGCGTGACACCCCGCCGCGCCGGGTCCTCGACCTCATGCGCGCGTACGAGCAGCTCAAGGACGACCGGCGGCAGCTCGACTTCGAGGACGTCCTGCTCGCGACGCTCGGCATGGTGGAGTCCGAGCCGCGGGTGGCGTCGTACGTCCGGCAGCAGTACCGCTTCTTCGTCGTGGACGAGTACCAGGACGTCTCGCCCGTGCAGCACGACCTGCTGCGCGCGTGGCTCGGCGGTCGGGACGACGTCTGCGTCGTCGGCGACGCCAGCCAGACGATCTACTCGTTCGCGGGGGCGTCGAGTCGCTACCTGCTCGGCTTCGGCTCGGAGTTCCCCCGCGGATCCGTGCTGCGGCTCGAGCGGAACTACCGCTCCACGCGCGAGGTGGTGCACGCCGCGAACGCGCTCATGCGCGGGCAACCGGGCGCCCTCGACCTCGTCGCGCAGCACACCGAGCCCGGACCACGGCCCGAGGTGCTGGCGTGCGTGCACGACGGCGACGAGGCGCAGACGGTCGCCCGGACCATCGCGTCGCTGGTCGCCGACCCGGCCTCGGGCGCGTCCTACGGGGACGTCGCGGTGCTCTACCGCCTCGGCGCCCAGGCCGCCGCGGTCGAGTCGGCGCTCGGACGCGCGGGCATCCCGTACCGGGTCCAGGGCGGCACCCGCTTCTTCGACCGCCCCGAGGTCAAGCTCGCGGTGCACCACATGCGGGGCGAGGCCGTCCGGCAGACCGACGACGAGCTCACCCGGCGGGTCGGCCTCGTGCTGCAGGTGAGCGGGTGGACGCCGACGCCACCGGAGGGCACCGGCGCCGTGCGCGAGCAGTGGGAAGCGCTGCAGGCGATCATGGGCCTCGCCGAGGACGCTCCCGCCGGCACGACGATGCAGCAGTTCACGCAGGACCTGGTGGACCGTGCCGCGACGCACCACGAGCCGGAGCTGGACGCCGTGACCCTCGCCACGCTGCACTCGTCCAAGGGCCTGGAGTGGCCGCACGTCGTGGTGATCGGTGTGGCCGAGGGGCTGCTCCCGATCTCGTACGCAACGACCGACGCCGAGATCGACGAGGAACGCCGGCTCTTCTACGTCGGGCTGACCCGTGCCCGCCGGTCGGTGACGGTCACGTGGTCGCGACAGGGTTCCACGCGTGGGGGAGCCCGGGTGGCGAGTCGGTTCCTGGCAGCGCTCGGCACGAACAGCGCGGATGGAACGTCACCGGGAGTCGACTGACCGACAGGTCGTCGCGGTCGAAGACCAGTTGGTCCGGACCGGGGTGCTGGGTTCGGGACGGCAGCCGTTCGAGGAGCATCCGGGTCGCCGCCGCCGCGACCGCCGCGATCCGGTAGGGCGAGAGCGGTGCCGCGGGGCGGCCCCACACCTGCGCCGCGATGGCCGGCCAGCACGGGTCGTCGTCGACGTGCGCGTACTCGACGCACTGGAGGCACGGCCCGGAACCCGGGACGACGAACGGCCCGAGGCGCACGCGTCCGTCCCCGACGACGACCGGCAGGTGCGCGGTGCCCCGCCGGGTCCAGGCCGCGCGGACCGCCGGGTCGACGACGTGGTCGGCAACCACCACGGCGAGCTGGGGATCCGGGTCGGGGACGGTCACCGGTCCGCCCCGCGGCGCCGTCGTGCGTGCGACCGTGACGCCCTCGCCCGAGAGCAGTTCGGCGACCGCGTCCGGCAGGGTCCCGGTGCCGTGCACCTCGACCCGGGCCAGCGGTTCCGGCAGGACGTCGACGACCGCGGGCGAGGCATCCCCGAGGACGCGCGCGGCGAGACCGGGCGGACACCCGCTCGCCGCGGCGACCCCGGAAAGCGCGTCACGGCCGGTCTCGCGGCGGAGTGCGCACAGGAACCGTTCCTCGGCCGTACTCGGGACCGGCACGACGGCGCGCGGCGGATCGACCCCGAGCTGGACGGTGGCCGGGTCGCGCCAGACGAACTCGAGGGTCGGATCGATGCGGATGCCCATGCCCCCACGCTGGCGGACCAGACGCCCGCGCGGGGCAGGGACAGCGGATCTGTGGAGAACTACTTCGGGGCGTCGCCCTCGTCGACGTTGCCGGACTCGTCCTCGCGCGGACGGTCACCGGTGGCGTCGTTGAGCAGGTCTTCGAGCGCCTTGTCGAACTCGTCGTCCTCGGCGGAGCGGCCGGGGTTGCGCAGCCGGGCCACGAAGGCGTCCGGCGCGTCGATGTCGTCCGAGGTCGGGACCGCGTCGAAGTGCGACCAGAGCGCGTCGCGCTGCTCGGTGCCGAGCTCGTCGGTGACCCGCTGCCACATCGCCGCGGCTTCGCGGAGGCGACGGGGACGCAGTTCGAGGCCGACGAGGGTCGCGAACGCCGACTCGGCCGGACCACCGGCCGCACGACGACGACGGACCATCTCCGCGATCGCGCCGGACTTCGGCAGGCGCTCGGTGGCGGCGGCGGTCACGGTGTCGACCCAGCCCTCGACGAGCGCGAGCATCGTCTCGAGGCGGGCGAGGGCGGCCTCCTGCTCCTCGGTGCGCGGCGGGATCAGGGCACCGGACGCGAGGGCGTCCCGGAGCTGCTCCTGGTTCGTCGGGTCGATCTCGGACGCGAGCTCCTCGACGCGGTCGAACGGGATGTGGATGCCCCGCGCGTAGTCGGTGATCGACGAGATGATGTGCAGGCGGAGCCAGCGGGCCGAACGGAACAGCCGTGCGTGCGCGAGTTCCCGGACGGCCAGGTAGATGCGGACCTCGTCCTCGGGCACGTCGAGCCCCTCGGCGAACTCGGCCACGTTCTGCGGCAGGAGTGCGGCGACCTGCTCGTCGAGGAGCGGCACGCCGACGTCGCCGCCGGACACGACCTCCTTCGAGAGCTGCCCGACGACCTGGCCGAGCTGGATCGCGAACAGTGCGCCGCCGACGCCGCGCATCGCCTTCGAGACGTCGCCGAGCATCGCCTTGAGCTGCTCGGGGGCACGCTGCTCGATCGCCTCGGTCAGGGCGTTCGAGATGCTCAGCGCCACGGGTTCGGCGATCTGCGCCCACACCGGCGTCGTCGCCTTCGCCCACTGCTCGCGCGTGTAGAGGCTCGGCGTCGCGGTGAGCTCGGCGACCGAGGTGGCCTCGTCCAGCCAGAGCGCCGCGACCTGGAACGCCTGGTCGGCCGCCTGCGAGGTCGCGGGGTCGACCGGGTGGCCGCCCTCACGGGCGATCGCGGTGGCGCGCTCGGACGCGACGGAGAAGTCGATGCCGTCACCGCCCGACTGCGCGGCACGCTGCAGCTGGCTCATCAGGTTCGCGACGAAGGCCGGGTCGTTCGGCAGTCCGGCGGCACCGGCGAGCTGCGACGGGTCGATCTGGCCCTCGCCGGAGAGGAGCTTCCGGAGCATCTCCTGGAAGTCGTCGTCCGGCCCCGGCTGCGGTTCATCAGGCATGACGACTACGCTAATCGCTGCTCACGGGGCCGCGCCTGGGACGCCCCCGTGGGAACGCCCGAACCGCTGCGCCGAGGGCGAACAGCCCCCGTGGAAGGACGTTCTCGTGACCCTCTTCGCCGCCGAGCCCCGTCGTCGTCCCCGTTCCCGGACCGTCGGCTGGGCGTTCGTGATCGGTGCCGTCGTCCTCGGGCTCCTCGCCAGCCTGCTGCCGAGCCCCTACCTGATCGAGGTCCCCGGCCCGGTGTACAACACCATCGGGACCCAGGAGCAGGGCACGGGCAAGGACGCGAAGCAGGTCAAGCTCATCCAGGTCGACGGCCACCCGACCTACCCCACCGCCGGTGCACTCGACATGCTCACCGTCGGCATCCAGGGCGACGCCACGAACCGCCCCTCCTGGACGAGCGTCATCCGGGCACTCTTCACGAAGTCCGAGGCGGTCATCCCGGCGTCCGCGATCTACCCCGAGGGCGTCACCACCGACCAGGTCAACCAGCAGGACACCGCCGACATGCAGCAGTCGCAGCAGTCCGCCGTGGCCGCGGCGCTCATCCAGCAGGGGTACGAGCTGCCCACCGACCTCGAGGTCGGCACGGTCCAGAAGGGCTCGGCAGCCGACGGCGTCATCGAGAAGGGCGACGTCATCCGCTCCTTCGACGGGACCTCGCTCACCGAGAACGCCGACGCGACCTCGCTCCGTGAGCTGGTCGCGAAGCACGGCACCTCGGGCCCGGCGACGGTCGTCGTCGAACGCGACGGCGCCGAGAAGACGGTCGAGCTGACCCCGCGGAGCGAACAGGGCACGGCCCTGATCGGCGTGGGCGTGACCGAGCAGTACGACTTCCCGTTCCGCGTCTCCATCGAGCTCCAGGACGTCGGCGGCCCGTCGGCCGGGATGATGTTCGCCCTCGGGATCATCGACGAGATCACGCCGGGCAAGCTCAACGGCGGCAAGCACGTCGCCGGCACCGGCACGATCACCGCCGACGGCGAGGTCGGCGCGATCGGCGGCATCCGGCAGAAGCTGTACGGCGCGAAGGACGCCGGCGCGACCGTCTTCCTCGCGCCGGCCGACAACTGCGGCGAGGTCGTCGGCCACGTCCCGGACGGACTCGACGTCTACAAGGTCGCCACGCTCGACCAGGCGGTCACCGACCTGCAGACGATCGCCTCCGGCAAGAGCACCGCGAAGCTCGCGCGCTGCACGTCGTAGACCCGCCCACGCGCTCCGGGCGACCTCCGCGGCCGTCGCGATCCGTGCCTCCCGAACCGTGTTCCAGGAGGCGCGACCCACCATCCTGAGTCTCCGTACAGTTTCAGGGGTGCTCGCGCCACATAGGATCGATGCACTGACGGCCCGCCGCGCCGGGCCCGCCGGTTCGACACGTCTGGAGCACATCAAGTGACGACAACCTCGTCCACCTCGGGGCGGCGTTCGCCGCGGGTCCCGATCGTGGTCACGATCATCGTGCTGGCCGCACTGGTGATCGCCTTCTTCATCTTCGCGAGCCTGTACACCGACTACGCGTGGTTCGCGCAGCTCGGCTTCCAGCAGGTCCTGACCACGCGGTGGATCGCCGGGACCCTGATGTTCCTCGCCGGGTTCCTCGGGATGGCGGTGCCCGTCTACGCGAGCATCGCGATCGCGTTCCGGTTCCGGCCGGTCTACGCGAAGCTCAACTCGCAGCTCGACCGGTACCAGCAGGTCATCGAGCCGCTGCGCCGTGCCGTCATGATCGGGATCCCGGTCGTGCTCGGCATCTTCGCCGGGCTGTCGACCGCCGGCCGGTGGACCATGGTGCTCGAGTACTTCAACCGGACGCCGTTCGGCAAGACCGACCCGCAGTTCGGGCTCGACATCGGCTTCTACGTGTTCGAACTGCCGTTCTGGCGCGCGATCGTGGCGTACTCGTCGGCCGTGGTGCTCATCGCCGGGCTGGCCGCGCTCGCCGCGTGCTACCTGTACGGCGCGATGCGCTTCGGCGGTCGCGAGGTCCGGATCTCGAAGGCCGCGCGCATCCAGCTCGCGATCACCGCCGCCGTCTACGTCGCGCTGCAGGCCGTGAGCCTCTGGCTCGACCAGTACGCCGCGCTGACGAAGTCGAACTCGCTCATCACCGGTGCGCAGTACACCGAGGTGAACGCCGTCATCCCGGGTCGCGAGATCATGGCGGGCATCGCCGCGATCGTGGCGATCCTCTTCATCGTGACCGCGGTCATCGGCCGCTGGCGCATCTCGATCGTCGGCACCGGGCTGCTGCTCGTCGCGGCGATCGTCATCGGCGGCATCTACCCGTGGATCGTCCAGCGCCTGCAGGTGAAGCCCTCGGAGCGGACGTTCGAGTCCGCGTACATCGAGCGGAACATCAAGGCGACCCGTGACGCCTACGGTGTCGCGGGTGTCCAGGAGCAGAACTACGACGCGACGACCGAGGCGAGCTCCGGCGCCCTCGCGCAGGACGCCCAGACGACGGCGAACATCCGCCTGATCGACCCGAAGATCGTCTCGGACACCTTCAGCCAGCTGCAGCAGTACCGGCAGTACTACCAGTTCCCGAAGGAGCTCGACGTCGACCGCTACGACGTCAAGGGCGAGACCGAGGACACCGTGATCGCGGTCCGCGACATCGACCTCGACGGCCTCAGCGCGCAGGCGAACACCCCGTACAACCGTGCCTTCGTCTACACGCACGGCTACGGCGTGACGGCGGCGTACGGCAACCAGCGCGCCAGCGACGGCAAGCCGGTGTTCCTCGAGTCGGGGATCCCGTCCAACGGTGCCCTCGGCGACTTCCAGCAGCGCGTGTACTTCGGCGAGACCTCGCCGGCGTACTCGATCGTCGGTGCGCCGAAGGGCTCGAAGAACGTCGAGCTCGACTACCCGTCCGGCTCGGACGAGAACGACGACAGCGGCGGCAACGCCACGACGACGTACGCCGGCGACGGCGGCCCGAGCATCGGCAACTTCTTCAACCGGCTCGTCTACGCCGCGAAGTTCCAGTCCGAGCAGATCCTGCTGTCGAACGCTGTGAACCAGGACTCGCAGATCCTCTACGACCGCGACCCGATCACCCGCGTGCAGAAGGTCGCGCCGTACCTGACGCTCGACAACGACGCGTACCCGGCGATCGTCGACCACCGCATCCAGTGGGTCGTCGACGGCTACACGACGAGCGACGCGTACCCGTACTCGCAGAGCCAGAGCCTCTCCGACACGATCGCGGGTGCCGAGAGCTCGGCGTACCGGACCGACCAGGTCAACTACATCCGGAACTCGGTGAAGGCCACGGTCGACGCGTACACGGGCAAGGTGACGCTCTACGCCTGGGACACCAAGGACCCGGTGCTCAAGACGTGGCAGAAGATCTTCCCGACGGCGACGAAGCCCGTGTCGAGCATGAGCGCGGAGCTGCTCGACCACGTGCGGTACCCGACCGACCTGTTCAAGGTGCAGCGGTCGATCCTCGGCACCTACCACGTCACGAACGCGAACTCGTTCTACTCGGGTGACGACGCCTGGAACGTGCCGCAGGAACCGACCTCGGGGACGAACGACACCGACACCTCGGACGCGTCGACCACGACCAACTCGGGCACGAACGCGCTCGGGGCGACCACCACGACGACGGCCAAGGGCAACCTGCAGGACCCGTACTACCTCACGATGAAGGTGCCGGGGCAGGGGACCGCGTACACGCTGTACACGACCTACATCCCGCAGCAGTCGGCCGGGGCGAACAACCGGAACGTGCTGACCGGGTACCTCGCGGTGGACTCCGATGCCGGAGGCGCGGGGAAGGGCAAGAAGGGGTCCGGCTACGGCAAGCTCACGCTGTTGACGATGCCGAAGACGGACAACATCCCCGGGCCCGGGCAGGTGCAGAGTCTCTTCAACGGTGACTCGACCGTCTCGCAGGAGCTGAACATCCTGAAGCGCGGGAACTCGACCGTGAAGCAGGGCAACCTGCTCACGCTCCCGGTGGGTGGCGGCTTCCTCTACGTGCAGCCCGTGTACGTGCAGTCGACGTCGAGCGGCTCGTACCCGCTGCTGCAGAAGGTGCTCGTGGCGTTCGGCGACAAGATCGCGTTCGAGGACACCCTCGACGAGGCGCTCAACAGCCTCTTCGGTGGCGACTCGGGTGCGTCGGCCGGTGACTCCGGTGCGTCGGGTGGCTCGGGTGACTCGGGTGACTCGGGTGCGTCGTCGGGTTCCGACTCGGGTTCGTCGGACTCCGGGTCGTCGGGTTCCGACTCCGGTGCGTCCTCGGGCTCGTCCGGCTCCGGCACGGTCGACAACGCCGCGCTGCAGAAGGCCCTGAACGACGCCAAGCAGGCGCTGCAGGACCGCCAGGACGCCTACGCGGACAACGACCTGGTCGCCGCTGCCGAGGCCGACCAGCGGCTGCAGGACGCGATCCAGGCCGCCACCGAGGCCGAGGGCGGGAACTAGACACACCGTGGCGGGGCACTCGATTTGTGCCCCGCCACGGCCCCGTGTAGGCTGTTCAACGTGCCGCGGGGTGGAGCAGTTCGGTAGCTCGCTGGGCTCATAACCCAGAGGTCGTAGGTTCAAATCCTGCCCCCGCAACCAAGCGTCACAGAGAAGGCCCCGGTCCAGTCGGACCGGGGCCTTCTTCGTGTGCGGTGCTGGCGTGCCGGTGGGTGCGTGTGCGGGTGGGCGGCGCCGAGTCTCGGCCGGGCGGACAGTTTCGCGCCCGCACTGCGCGAGGAACGTCCGCGGAGCCGAGTCTCGGGCCGCCCGGTACGCTCGGCGGATGGGCACCCTCACCGTCGCCGCGGCGCAGTTCGCACCCGTGGACGACCCCGTCGCGAACCTCGAGACCGTCCGCGCCGCGGCAGTCGACGCCGCCGCCCGACATGCCGACCTCCTCGTCACGCCGGAGTACACCTCGTACTTCACCGCCGAGATCGACGACCGGTTCGTGGCCGCCGCCCAACCGCTCGACGGTCCGTTCGTCACCGGTCTGCAGGCCGTCGCCCGCGAGGTCGGCATCGCCCTCGTCGTCGGCATCGCCGAAGCCGCTGACGTCCCGGACCGCTTCCGGAACACCCTCGTCGCGGTCCTGCCCGACGGGTCGATCGCTGCGACGTACCGGAAGGTGCACCTCTACGACGCGTTCGGCTCGAAGGAGTCGGACCACATCGAGTCCGGCGACCCCGAACAGCTGCCGGTGTTCGAGCTCGGCGGGCTGCGCGTCGGCCTCGAGACCTGCTACGACCTCCGGTTCCCCGAGGTCACCCGGCGCCTGGCCGCACCCGAACACGGCGCCGCCGACGTCGTGGTCCTGCCCGCCGAGTGGGTCCGAGGCCCCGGCAAGGAGCACCACTGGAGATCGCTGCTCACCGCCCGTGCCATCGAGAACACCGTGTGGGTGGTCGGGGTGGGACAGACGCCGCCGATCGGCATCGGAGGCTCGGTCGTCCTCGACCCCTCGGGCGTCGCGGTCGCCGCTGCCGGGGCGGTCCCGGGGATGCTCGTCGCGGGGATCGACACCGCCGTGACGGACGCCGTGCGCCGCACGAACCCGTCGCTGGCGCTCCGCCGCTACGAGGTCACGCCCCGCCCCTGACCCGCGCGGCGTTGGGCGGGCGAAGTGTGCGCATTTGCGCCCCCGCGAGCGGGCGAAATGCGCCCCTCTGGAGGCGCGAGCGGATCCGATTCCGCCCGTTCGCGTTGGGGCGCGGCGGCGCTCGTGCCGAGCGGGCGAAATGCGTGGGCCCGGCGGAGCGGGCGGGCACTGTTCCGCCCGCTCGCGGTGGGGCGCGGTGGCGCTCGCGGCGAGCGGGCGAAATGCGCCGCTCGGCGGGCGCGGGCGGGCACTGTTCCGCCCGCTCGTGGTGGGGCGCGGTGGCGCTGGTGCCGAGCGGGCGAAATGCGTGGGCCTGGAGGCACGGGTCGGGTTGATACCGCCCGCTCGCGGTGGCGGGCGGGTCCGGCCCGCCCGACCGCGGGGGAGTCAGCCGCGCAGGGCGAGACCGGCGAGCCGAGCGGCGGCGTCCTCGAGCACCGAGCGCCGCTTGCAGAAGGCGAACCGCACGAGTGACCGGTAGCCGTCGGCGTGATCGGGCCGGACGAACGCCGAGACCGGGACGCCGACCACCCCGGCGAGCACGGGGAGCTGCAGGCAGAACGCCCGGGCGTCCTCGTACCCGAGTGCGGCCGCGTCGGCGATGACGAAGTACCCGCCGTCCGGGCGCATCACCTCGAAGCCGGCCGCTCGGAGTCCCGCGGCGAGCAGGTCGTGCTTGGCGGACAGCTCGGCGGCGATGCCGGCGAACACACTGTCCGGCAGCCGGAGCCCGGTCGCAACCGCGGGCTGGAAGGGCGCGCCGTTCACGAACGTCAGGAACTGCTTCACGGTGGTGATCGCGTCGACGAGCGCCGGTGCCGCCGTGAGCCAGCCGATCTTCCAGCCGGTGGTGCTGAAGGTCTTCCCAGCGCTCGAGATGGTCACGGTGCGATCGGCGGCACCGGGCAGGGTGGCGATCGGGACGTGCGGGACGTCGAAGGTCAGGTGCTCGTACACCTCGTCGGTGACGATCACGGCGTCGTACTTCGTGGCCAGTTCGACGATCGTGGTGAGCACCTCCGTCGGGAGGACACGGCCGGTCGGGTTGTGCGGGGTGTTCACGAGCACCGCACGGGTCCGGTCAGAGAACGCGGCGCGGAGGGCGTCCTCGTCCGGGAGGAAGTCGGGCGCCCGCAACGGCACCGTCACGTGGGTCCCGCCGGCGAGACCGATGAGCGCGCCGTATGCGTCGTAGAACGGTTCGAAGGTGATGACCTCGTCGCCGGGCTCCACCAGGGCGAGGAGTGTCGCGGCGAGGGCCTCGGTCGCGCCGGCGGTGACGAGCACCTGGCGGTCGGGATCGACCTCCAGGCCGTACCACCGGGCCTGGTGCTCGCTGACGGCCGCCCGGAGGTCCGGGGTCCCGCGTCCGGGCGGGTACTGGTTGACGCCATCGCGGATGGCTGCGACCGCTGCCTCGAGGACCTCGGCGGGACCGTCCTCGTCCGGGAAGCCCTGCCCGAGGTTGACCGCGCCCGTGGCCGCCGCGAGCGCACTCATCTCGGCGAACACCGTCGGCGCGGGGACGCCGTCCGGGCCGAGGAGCATCGCTCCCTCTGCTGCTCGCAACCAGGGTCCTGCGTGACGCATGTGGTTCCCTCCGAGGTGTCGACCGCACTCGCGGCGCTGAACGGACCCCAACCTAGCGGCCGGGCCGAGGGCATCTCGGGAACGGCCGCACAGCCCACGCATAAGATCGCCATAGGTCGCTTGCAGCGTCACCAGGAGCACCGCTCAGGTGGGTGCGACAGACTGCACGAGCTTGAAAGGAGCACGTCCAGCATGACCGACACCACGCCCAACGGGCAGGGCGACGACATCCGTCCGGACGACGCGGCCGCGAAGGCCGCATCCGAGGACGCTTCGCCGAACGACTCCGAGCACTTCGACCACGCGTTCCGCGACGACGCTCCGAGCAGCGATGCTCCGACGAGCGACCGTTCGCCGAACGACGGCTCCGCGGACCACACCGACGTGATCGCTCCCGCGAGCGACACCGACGTCATCGCGGCCTCGAACGACCACCCGACCGACCGGTACACGGCGCCGTACCCGACGCTGTCCCAGCACGACTCCGACGCCGGCCAGACGAGCCAGTACGGTCAGACGAGCCAGTACGGCCAGCCGGACCAGAACGGCCAGCCCAACCCGTACGGCCAGACGAGCCAGTACGGCCAGCCGGACCAGAACGGCCAGACCAACCAGTACGGCCAGACGAGCCAGTACGGCCAGGCGCCGGCCGGGTACGGCGCGCACGGCACCCCGTACGGCACCGACCACGCCCAGCAGTCCCAGTACGGCCAGCAGCAGTACGGCCAGACCCAGTACGGCCAGCAGCAGTACGGGCAGCAGTACGGCCAGTCGCAGTACGGACAGCAGGCGCAGTACGGCCAGCAGCCCCGCTACGGCGAGTACGCCCAGCCGACCTCGGCGCCGGCATCGGCCTCCGAGTACGCCGGAGCCCCGTCCGCCCAGGCCCCCACGAGCGCATTCGGCGACGTCGACGGCTCGAACCAGCGCAACGGCCACTACTTCGACACCGGAGCCGCCGGAGCAGCAGGAGCCGGAGCAGCGGGCGCCGGAGCCGCAGCCCCCGGCCGCCGCACCGGCACCGGTCGCGGCCGCCTCGCCCTCCCGATCATCGCCGGCGTCGTCATCGCGGGCCTCGTCGGCGGCGGCGCCGGCTGGCTCGCAGCGTCCAACACGCAGGGCGGCAGCAACGTCGTCGGGTCCTCGAGCGCGCAGGGCGGCGGCAACCTCACCGTCAACGACTACAACAACGCCACAGTCGTCACCGCGGTGGCCGCCCAGGCGACCCCCTCGGTGGTCACGATCAACGTCTCGTCGAGCAGCGAGGCCGGCACCGGTTCCGGCGTCGTCTTCAGCAAGGACGGCTACATCGTCACGAACACCCACGTGGTGACGCTCGACGGCGACAGCTCCAACGGGACGATCACCGTGACCACCTCGGACGGCAAGATCTACCCGGCGAAGCTCGTCGGCACGGACCCGACGGTCGACCTCGCGGTCATCAAGATCGACGCGACCGACATGAAGCCGATCAGCTTCGCGGACTCGTCCGACCTCAACGTCGGCGACACCGCGGTTGCGATCGGTGCACCGCTCGGTCTGTCGAACACGGTGACGGACGGCATCGTCTCGACCCTGAGCCGCAGCATCCAGGTCACCTCGAGCGCTCCCACCGAGGGCGGCGACTCGAACGAGGGCGGGAACGGCTCGAGCGGCGGTCCCTTCGACTTCTGGGGCAACGGCGGCAACGGCAGCGACTCGTCGACGAACAGCACCGTCTCACTGCCCGTCATCCAGACCGACGCGTCGATCAACCCCGGAAACTCGGGTGGTGCGCTGCTCGACTCCAAGGGCAAGCTCATCGGCATCAACGTGGCCATCGCGAGCGCGGGCAGCTCGTCCGACTCGTCGTCGAGCCAGTCCGGCAGCATCGGCGTCGGCTTCTCGATCCCGTCGAACCTCGTCAAGCGGGTCGCGAACGAGATCAAGGACAACGGCTCCGCCACGCACGGGCTGCTCGGTGCGACCGTGGGCGACGCCGCCGAGGACGCGAACGCCACGCAGATGGGCGGCCTCATCAAGTCGGTGTCGTCCGGTGGCGCGGCGGCCAAGGCCGGCCTGCAGAAGGGCGACGTGGTCACGAAGATCGGCTCAGCGACGGTGTCCGACGCGACCGACCTCACGGCGCAGGTGCGGTACTTCGCCGGTGGCGCGAAGACCACGATCACCTTCATCCGCGGCGGTGAGACGCGCGAGGCGGACGTCACGCTCGGCACGTACAAGGGCTGACGCGACCAGCGACGGACGGGAGGCGCGGTGCCAGCTGGCACCGTCCCTCCCGTCTCGGCCGTCACGACGCTCCGCAGGCTCAGCGCCGCGCCGGTACCGGCCGGGTGGGGCCCACCTCCCGACCGTCTGCCGGTCGCCCCGACGACCCGCGGCGACTTGATAGGCTCAGGGTCGCTCTTGCGGGGCGGCACCGTCCGCGGTGCGTCCCGTGCACCCAGGTGAGGACCCCGAGGTACCGATGCAGACAGACGGACAGCCCCTGCCGGGCGTCTCGTACGTGATGCCCGTCCTCAACGAGGTCACCGAGGTCCGGGCAGCCGTCCAGAGTCTGCTCGAGCAGGACTACTCCGGTCCGTTCGAGGTCATCCTCGCCCTCGGCCCGTCGATCGACGGCACGAACGAACTCGTCGCCGAGATGAGCGCCGCCGACCCGCGGATCCGCGCGATCGAGAACCCCGCCGGCTCCACGCCCGCCGGGCTGAACGTGGCGATCCGCGCGTCCGTGCACCCCGTCGTGGTCCGTGTCGACGCGCACTCGGTGCTGCCGCAGGACTACACGCGGATCGCCGTGCGCGTGCTGCAGGAGTCGGGCGCGGACAACGTCGGCGGGATCATGCGCGCCGAGGGGCGGACCCCGTTCGAACGCGCCGTGGCGCTCGCGTACGGCAGCCGCGTCGGGCTCGGGGGCACGCCCCACCACGTCGGCGGCCAGGCCGGTCCGGCCGAGACGGCGTACCTCGGCGTGTTCCGGCGTGACCGACTGTTCGAGGTCGGGCTGTTCGACGAGGGCATCAAGCGCGGCCAGGACTGGGAGCTCAACCGGCGCCTCCGGCAGACCGGTGGCACGGTGTGGTTCACCCCGGAGCTCGTCGTCACGTACCGCCCGCGGCCGAGCCTGAAGCGTCTGGTCCGGCAGTTCGTCGCCACGGGGCTGTGGCGCGGCGAGCTCGCCCGCCGGTTCCCCGCCAACAACGGCCTGCGCTACTTCGTGCCCCCGGCCATGGTCGCCGCGATGGCGCTCGGCATCGTCGCCGGCATCGTCGGGATCATCGGCGCCGCACTCGGGACGGGGGCGGCGTGGGCGCTGCTCGGCTTCGTGGTGCCCGCCGTCTACATCGTCTTCGTCGTGCTGGGGGCCGTCGCGGTCGCCCGGCGGTCGGGGCTGCCGACGCTCCTCTGGCTCGTCGTGGTGCTGCCGTGCATCCACGTCGGGTGGGGACTCGGCTTCATCATCGGCTTCCTGACCCGGACGTCCGAGCTGACCACGCACACGGGACGGTGACCTGACCTCTTGACCGATGACACGACCGGCCGCGGGAACTCCCGCCCCACCTCGATCGCCGAACTCCGTGCCGTCGCCCAACCGGACGAGGTCCGTTCGCGGGCGAACGCCGAGCACTGGACGGCGTCGCTCTACCTGCGGGACGTCTCGCCGTACCTGACGTGGGTGCTGCTGAAGACCCGCGTGACGGCGAACCAGGTGACCGGCATGATGATCCTCGTCGGGTGGAGCGTCGCGGCCGCCCTGCTCATCCCGGGCATCTGGGGCGCGGCGCTCGCGCTCGTGCTCGGGCAGCTGCAGATGCTCGTCGACTGCTGCGACGGCGAGGTCGCCCGGTGGCGGGGGACCCGGTCGCCCGCCGGCGTGTTCCTCGACAAGGTCGGGCACTACACGACCGAGGGGCTCATCCCCATCGCACTCGGCGTCCGTGCGGCCACGTGGCCGATCCACGGTGCGGACTGGATGTGGACCACGATCGGTTGCGCGCTGGGGCTGGTGATCGTCCTCAACAAGGCGCTCAACGACATGGTGCACGTCGCACGCGCGAACGCCGGGCTCGACAAGCTCGTCGACCGTCGCGACGCCGGCACCGCCCCGTCCGGACGACGGCTCGCGACGCTGCGTCGCGCCGCGCGGTTCCTGCCGTTCCACCGCCTGTACCACTCGGTCGAGCTGAGCATCCTCGCGTTCGTCTTCGCGCTGCTGGCGCTCGTGATCGGTCATCCCCTGGCCGACCGGATCCTGATGGGCGCGCTCCTGCCGCTGGCGGTGCTGGCGACGTTCGGGCACTTCGTGGCGATCATCTCGTCGAAGCGGGTCCGCGGGTGACCCCGGGCACGCTCCGTCGTCACGCCGTCCCGCACCGCGAGCGGCCCCGTGTCGCCGTGGTGAGCCTGTCGCAGGGGACCCGCCCGGACGACCTGCGTCGTGGACTCGAGAGCGTGCTCGCGCAGCAGGACGTCGACCTCGACGTGGTGTGCGTCGGCAACGGCTGGGAGCCGACCGGTCTGCCCGAGGGCGTCCGAGCGCTGGGCCTGCCCGAGAACGTGGGCATCCCCGCCGGGCGGAACGCCGGGGCCGAGGTGGTCGACGGCGACTACGTGTTCTTCCTCGACGACGACGCCTCGGTGCCGTCGGAGACGTTCCTGCGCGACGCGATCGGCCTGTTCGAGCGCGATCCGTCGCTCGGTCTCGTGCAACCCCGGGTCGTCGACCCCACCGGTGCCGCGAACCCGACGCGGTGGATCCCGCGGATCCGCAAGGGCGAGCCCGACCACTCGTCGCCGGTGTTCTCGGTGTGGGAAGGGGCGGTCGTCCTGCCGATGGACGTGTACCGCGCGACCGGCGGCTGGGGAGCGGAGTACTTCTACGCGCACGAGGGCATCGAGCTCGCGTGGCGCGTGTGGGATGCCGGCCGACGGACCTGGTACGCCGGGGACCTCGTCGCGCACCACCCCGCGATCGACCCGGCACGCCACACCGAGTACTACCGGCTGAACGCCCGGAACCGGGTCTGGCTGGCTCGGCGCAACCTGCCGGCGGTGCTCCGACCGCTGTACGTCGGGTCGTGGGCCGCGATCCAGGTCGCGCGCTGGTGGCGACACCCGCAGCGGCTCGCCACCTGGTTCGGTGGCGTCCGCGAAGGCTGGCGGAGCGACTGCGGCCCCGTGCACGTGATGGGCTGGCTCACGATCGGCCGCATGACGCTCGCCGGCCGTCCGCCCGTCGTCTGACCCGCCCGCATCGAACCGTCCCCGGACCCAGGAGGAGAGACCATGCCGATCATCAGCGACGCGCGCACGGCCCTGCGGCTCGCCGACCGCCTGCTCAAGTCGCGACGCAGCCGTCGTGAACTCGCACGCCGACTGCCGTCGGTGGCGGCCCCTGCTCCGGGCACCGTGGAGATCGCCGTCTACTTCGCCGACGGCCCCGTGAACATGTACCAGGTGCGGCAGTGGTACGCCCCCCTCGCCGAACTCGCGGCGACCCACCCGGTCGCGATCATCGCGCGGAGCCCCGGCACCATGCTCACCCTGCTCGACGAGTCTCCGGTGCCCGTGGTCTACGCGCGCCAGGTCGTCGACCTCGAGCAGTTCGTCGAGCAGCAGGCTCCGAAGATCGTCTTCTACGTCAACCAGAACGCCCGCAACTTCCAGATGATGCGGTACGGGCGCATGTGGCACGTCTTCGTGAACCACGGCGAGAGCGACAAGATGTACATGACGACGAACCAGTTCAAGGCGTACGACTACGCCCTGATCGCTGGCGACGCCGCTCGTGGACGGCTGTCGGACGCCCTGTGGGACTACGACCTGGATGCCCGGACGATCTCGATCGGTCGCCCGCAGGCCGACCACTTCGCCGGCGCCGCGCCGTACCCGGCCGACGACCGCACGGTCGTGCTCTACGCGCCGACGTGGGAGGGGGACCGCGCAGCGGCCGCCTACGGGTCGATCGCGAGCCACGGCACCACGATCGCCGAACGGGTGCTCGCGTCGCCGACGCACCGGCTCGTCTACCGGCCGCACCCCCGCAGCGGTGTGCGCGACGCCGCGTACAAGGCGGCGCACGAGCGGATCGTCGCTGCCATCGCGAGCGCCAACGCCGCCGACCCGGGCGCCCACCACGTGTACGACGACGGTGCCGAGCTGGGGTGGCAGCTCGCCGGAGCGGACGTGGCGATCACGGACATCAGCGCGATGATCTACGACCGGCTGGCCGTGGGCAAGCCGCTCATCGTGACCCGGCCGGTCTCGCCCGAGGCGGACGTCGACGAGCGCGGGTACCTGAGCGACGCCAACTGGTTGACGGCGTCCGATGCGCAGGACGTCGTCGCGCGGGTCGACGCCGCGGCGAACGACGCCGCCGAGCTCGCGAAGCTGCAGCACTGGGTCGAGCGGTACTTCGGGGACACGACGCCCGGTGCGGCGACGAAGCGGCTGCACGACGCGGTCGAACGGCTGCTCGCCCGTTGGCAGACCGTCGCGGCGGCGCGCGGCGAGGACTGAGGGACCGACCCGGACCCACCGGTCGGCGGTGGCACGACGAGGACGGTCAGGCAGCACGGGCGTCGCCCACGAGGGACATCCGCCAGAGGTACTCGGAGCGGTCCGGTCGACGCCAGCGGACGATCACCACGCCCGTGTCGTCGGCGGTGGCGCCGAACACGGCGATCGAGAGCGACCGACCCGGTTCGAGCCGGTGCACGGCGAGCGGCGGGCAGTAGCCGGTGCCGAGGTGGGTGAGCGTGATGCCGTCGACGGGTTCGTCGCCGGTGTTCAGCAGGTCGTAGCGGCGCGGAGCACGGGAACGGTCGATCGAGAACGGGACGGCGTAGGCCGGTGTCGGGTGGTGCATGCCGTCAACCTAGGGTGAGGGTCTGACGTCCGGGGGCCGGTTCGGCTCGGGGGAGGGGCGGCTGTGGAGAGCGGCCCTGGGGACCCTGGCTGTGGACGGGGATCGGTGGTCAGACGGCGTAGTCGGACGAGTACCGCTGCAGAGCTTCCTCGATCGTGCCGTCGAGCTGCAGGCGACCCTTGTCGAGGTACAGCCCACGGTCGCAGAAGCGGCGGAGGTCCTTGTCGCTGTGCGAGACGAAGAACAGCGTGCGGCCACCGGCGAGGAGTTCCTCGATCCGCTTGTAGCACTTCTCGCGGAACCCCTTGTCGCCGACCGCCAGGACCTCGTCCACCAGGATCACCGGTTCGTCGAGGCGCGAGATGACCGCGAACGCGATGCGCACCTTCATGCCGCTCGACAGGTGCTTGTACGGGGTGTCGACGAAGTCGCCGATCTCGGCGAACTCGATGATCTCGTCGAAGGCGTCGCGGATCTCCGCCCGGGACATGCCGTGCAGTCCCGCCGTGAGGTAGACGTTGTCGCGGACCGAGAGGTCTCCGACGAAGCCACCGGTGATCTCGATCAGGGGTGCGACCCCGGCGCCGACGTGGATGCGTCCCTCGTCGGGGAGCATGACCTGGGCCACGAGCTTCAGCAGCGTCGACTTGCCCTGACCGTTGCGGCCGACGACCCCGATCGCCTCACCCGGGCGGACGTCGAACGACACACCCCGGAGCGCCCAGAACTCGTCCGCGCGCTTGCGGCGGTTGCTGCCGGCGAAGAGGTCCTTGAAGCTCCGGCTCGCCCGACGGTTGCGCTTGAACCGGATGCCGGCGTCGCGGACGGAGATCACGGGGGCGACCGTCGCGCTGCGGCTGGTCTGCTCGGTGGCGGTCATCACAGCTCCTTCAGGACGCGGTGCTCGCTGCGGCGGAACACGACGAGTCCGATCGCGAGGACGACGACGGTGACGACGACGGACACCCCGACCTCGAACCAGTTCAGCTGCGACGGGAAGAACGCGGCGCGGTAGATGCCGAAGATGCCGCTGAGCGGGTTGAAGGCCGCGAGGTCGTGCAGCTTGTCGGGCAGTGCCGACGTGCCGTAGATGATCGGCGATGCGTAGAAGAGGAACCGGAGCACGAGCTTCACCGCACGCTCGAGGTCACGGAAGAAGACCACGAGCGGCGCGACGATCAGGCCGAGCCCGTACACGAGCGCGCACTGCAGCACGATCGCGAGCGGGTAGAGCGCGATCTCCCAGTGCCAGTGCGCCCCCGTCGCGATCGCGAACACGGCGAGCACCGGCAGGCTGAGGAGGAACTCGATGCCCTTCGACGCCGTGACCCGGGCGACCCAGATGCTGCGCGGGATCGTCGTCGACCGGATGAGCTTGGTCTCCTTGATGAACGCCCGCGTGGAGTCCGAGACGGCACCGGTGAACCACATCCACGGCAGCAGCGCCGACAGCAGGAACACGATGTACGGCTCTTCGCCGACCGACCCGCGGTGGAACACCTGCGTGAAGACGAACCAGTAGATCGCCGACATCACGAGCGGGTCGAGGATCGACCAGAAGTAGCCGAGCGCCGAGGTCGAGTAGCGGACGCGGAGGTCTCGGATCGTCAGCAGCCAGAGGGCATGACGATAGCGCCGACCGGCGCTCCGGGACGCCGCTGGTGCGGCAGCCGCGGGCGCGGTCGGCGCACTCGCTGTGGTCACGGTTTCCCTTCGGGCGGAACCGCCGAGGGGGTCTTGACGCTGGTTCAGGCGAACAGGTTGTTCGCGCGCTCGAGGTCCTCGGCGAAGTCGATCTCGACCGCGTAGAGGTCCGAGATGTCGATCGGGCTCCAGAGTAGCCCGTCCTCGGCGATGGCAGCCTCGATGCCGCCCTCGAAGTACTCCTGGTCGTCGACGCGACCGAGCTGGCGGATGAGCGCCTGCTTGTCCTTCGAGGACACGTAGTTGATGCCGACGGCTTCGCCGAGGCCACCGACGACCTGCTTCGACAGCTTGTGGATGAAGCCCTCGGCGTCGACGGTGTACTTGACCTCTTCGTCGGAGACCTTGTCGGTGTTGACGCTGACGAACGAGCGGTCCTCGTCGATCATGTCGGCCGCACGCACCAGGGCGCGCGGGTCGAAGACGACGTCACCGTTCATCCAGAGCACACCGCCCTTGCCCGTCGCCTTGAGGGCGCGGAGCAGGCTCTTCGAGGTGTTCGTGGAGTCGTAGGACTCGTTGTAGACGAAGTTCGCCTCGGGGAAGGCCTCGACGATGTACTCCGACTTGTAGCCGACGACGATCGTGACGCGTGCGCTCGAACCGAACGCCGCACGGATGTTGTCGAACTGCTGCTGCATGATGGTGCGGCCGTCGCTCAGTTCGGTCAGCGGCTTCGGCAGGCTGCGCCCGAGGCGGCTGCCCATCCCCGCTGCGAGGATGACGATCTGCGTGGTCATGCTGGTCCCTTCTGGTGTCCGCCCGCGCGCCCTGGGGCACGGGCGGGCCTCGTCGAGTGTGCTCCCGGAAGATCCGATCTGCCCGGGAAGACCGCCGTCTCTGCGCGCATTCGCAGGGAGGGATCGTCACGGGGACACCGGCCGGGGCAGGTTTCCAAGTGGTGAACACTTCGTCGTGCCTCGGTGAATGATACGGAACGACCCTCCACCGGGGTACGGTCTCGGCCGCTTCGTGCTCAATTCGTGACACAGCGCCGGGGATTCGGGACACTGCGCCCGAGGCGTCCCCCGCTGTCCGGTGAGCGTTGGTACGGTGGGGCGGTGGCCGCAGCAGCAGGGGACGACGACGACGTGTACGCCACGTCGGACGCTGCCTGGCTGACCGAGGAAGCGGAAGCCGACACCGAGGCCGAAGCGGCCGCCGACGGCGACGACGACACCGCGGACGACGCTGCCACCGAGGACGACGACGCCACCGCGGCGGGAGACGCCGCTGACGACGACATGGGGGACGGGGATGCACACGACGCCTCCGCTGAGGACACGATGACCGACGACACGACGGCCACCGAGACGACGGAGACGGAGACGGGGGCGGACCGCGTCGCCGCGCAGGCGGTGGCGCCGACGACCACCGGTCGCCGCCCTGCCAAGGCGCGCGGCGGCAAGGGACGTGCCACCCGCCCGACGCAGACGGCGGGGACGACCGGCACCGTGCCTCCTGGCCCGCGCGCCGGGGCGGACGAGACGGACGCGACCGCCGGCACGGACGCGACCGACCGCGCGACCCCGACCGACCGCGCGACCCCGACGGACACCGCAACCGCCACGGACCCCGCAGCGGACACGGCAGCAGCCGACACCGCAGCGGACACCGCGGCGCCCGACACCAAGTCCGCGAAGAAGCGCCCGAGCGGCACGAAGCGCCCCGCGCCCACGGCCAAGCAGCCCCAGCAGCCCGTCGTCCTCCGTGCCGACGGCCTCGTGAAGCGCTACGGCCAGACCCTCGCCGTCGACGAGGTCGACCTCGAGATCCGCCAGGGCTCGATCTTCGGCGTCGTCGGCCCGAACGGCGCCGGCAAGACGACCACCCTGTCGATGGTCACCGGACTCCTGCGCCCGGACGCCGGCAGCGTGACCGTGCTCGACCACGACGTGTGGGCCGACCCGACCGCCGCCAAGCGGGACCTCGGCGTGCTGCCGGACCGGCTCCGGCTGTTCGACCGGCTGACCGGCGCGCAGCTGCTGTACTACTCGGCGACCCTCCGCGGGCTCGACGGCGCCACCGCGCGCAAGCGCAGCAGTGACCTGGCCGAGGCGTTCGGTCTCGGCGAGGCGCTCGGCCGTCAGGTCGCCGACTACTCCGTGGGCATGGCGAAGAAGATCGCCCTCGCGGCGACGCTCATCCACTCGCCCCGGGTGCTCGTGCTCGACGAACCGTTCGAGTCCGTCGACCCGGTCAGCGCAGCGACCATCACCGAGATCCTCCGTCGCTACACGCGCGGGGGCGGCACGGTGGTGCTCTCCAGCCACTCCATGGAGCTCGTGCAGCGCACGTGTGACTCCGTCGCCATCATCGTCGGCGGCAAGGTCCTCGCCTCCGGCACGATGGCGCAGGTCCGCGGGCGCAAGAGCCTCGAGGACAAGTTCGTCGAACTCGCGGGCGGCCGCGTCGTGGCAGAGAGCATGGAATGGTTGCACAGCTTCTCCGGCTGAGGGCGGACCTGCTCGCGGGCGAGGTCCGCGGGAGCGCCCGTCGGTCGGTCCTCGTCGTGCTCGGCAGCCTCGCGGGACTCGTCGCCGCGGTGCTCGTCGCGATCGAGGTCGTCGGGCTCCGTGACGCCGCACCCGAGGTCGCGCGTTCGGTCGTCGTGCCGGTCGGCACGCTCATCGCCTTCGCGTTCACGGTCGTCCCCCTCGTCGTCGGGCGCGGCGACCAGTTCGATCCGCGGCGCTTCACCGTGTTCGGCATCGGCCGACGTGACCTGGCGGTCGGGCTCGGGGTCGCCGGACTCATCGGGGTCCCGGTCGTCGCGGTCGCCGTCGTGGCCGTCGCGCAGTCGGTCGCGTGGATGCGCGGTGCGGGTGTCGGCGTCCTCGGCGTCGTCGCCGCCCTCCTCGCCATCGCCACGTGCGCCCTGCTCATCCGCGTCGGCAGCGCCGTCGGTGCGTCCCTGATCGGACCGCACCGGTCGCGGGACGCCGGCTGGTTGGTCGCGCTGGTCATCGTCGTGCTGGCGATCCCGGCCGTCTCGCTCCTGCTCCGCGTCGACTGGCTCGACCCGGCCGGCGCCGAGATGCAGCGCGTCGCCGACGTCGCCGGGTGGACGCCGTGGGGCGCCGCCTGGGCCGTCCCGGCCGACGTCGCGAGTGGCCGTGTGGGCGAGGGCATCGTCAAGCTCGTCATCGCGGTGGTCGTCGTGGCCCTGCTCGGCCTCGCCTGGTGGGCCGTGGTCGGCCGGGCGCTCGAGACCGTCGACGGCCGTGCGCGGACCCGTCGGTACCGGGGCCTCGGATGGTTCGACACGCTCGGCTCCACGCCCGTCGGCGCGGTGGCGGCACGGGCCCTCACCTACTGGGGACGCGACCCGCGGTACCGCGCGTCCTACCTGATCATCGTGTTCGTCCCGCTCGTCGTCATCCCGCTCGGGGTGGCCGGCGTGCCGTGGCACTGGACCGCCCTGGTGCCGCTGCCGCTGATGGCGCTCATCGCGGGCTTCCTGCCGCACAACGACGTCTCGTACGACAACACCGCGGTGTGGCTGCACGTCGCCTCGGGAGCCCCGGGCTGGAGCGACCGACTCGGTCGCCTCGTGCCGGTGCTCACCGTGGGCATCCCCGCACTCGTCGCCGGCTCGTGGGTCTCCGCGTGGCTGTTCGGTGACTGGACGGCCTTCCCGCTGCTGGTCGGCGTGAGCACGAGTGCGCTCCTGTCCGGCCTCGGGCTGTCGAGCGTCGTGTCCGTCCTGCTGCCGTACCCGACCGTCCGACCGGGCGACCATCCCTTCCAGCAGCCGCAGGCCGCCGGCGTCCTCGCCTCGGTCGCGCAGTCGTCGATGGTGGTCGGGATCCTGGTCTGCTCCGTCCCCGCGGCCTGGCTCGCGGTGCTCGCCTTCGTCGACGGCCCGGAGCCGTGGGGGATCCTCACCCTCGTCGTCGGGGTCCTGGTCGGCGTGGTCGTGCTGGCGGCGGGCGTCGCGATCGGCGGTCGCCTCTTCGACCGCCACGGGCCGGACCTGCTGGCCGCAGCGCAGCGCAACTGAGCCGGGTCGCCTCGCGGCGTGACCACGTGACGGCCTGGAGGCGCGGGTCGACCCCGCCCCGCGCCTCCAGGCCGTCACGGGTCGGCCACGCCCCGCGCGTCGCGGACCGTCGCGGCGCGCGCCCGGTCGTCGTACCCTGGACGCATGAGCATGACGGAACCCGGTGGCGGCCTCGACGTGATGGACCGCGAGCTCGAGAAGCTCCTCGAGGAAGAGGCGATCGAGCCCGGCGACCACGAGCGCTTCTCGCACTACGTCAAGAAGGACAAGATCCTGCAGTCGGCCCTGACCGGCAAGCCCGTCAAGGCGCTGTGCGGGAAGAAGTGGATCCCCGGTCGCGACCCCGAGAAGTTCCCGGTCTGCCCCGACTGCAAGGCGATCTACGAGAAGATGAAGGCGGAGTGACGCCGACGCTCAGATGACGAGCGTGGGGATGGCCGGGTCACCCCGACCGATGCGTGACGCGTCGGCGGGCAGCTCGGCCTTCGCCATCTTGTGGTGCGCGCGGGCCGCTTCGACGCCCTGCACGCCGAGGAACGCCGGGTCCACCTCGCCGTTCGTCACCACGGGGACGAGCAGCGGGCGTTCGTCCGGCCCGACCTGACCCGTGGTCAGCACGACCTCGGCGGTGGCGATGCCGTTGCGGAGGCGGCGGCCGGCCTGCTTGCGTCCGCCGACGGTGGCCTTCTCGGCCGACTTCTTCGCGACCGGGACCCAGCCGTCGTCGTTCGCACCGCCGTCGGCTGCGTCGCGGTGGCCCGCGTCGCGGTGGGCCGCGTTGCGGTGGCTCGCGTCGCGGTGGGCGACGAGCTTGAACACCATGCCCGCGGCCGGGTGGCCCGATCCGGAGACCACCGAGGTCCCGACGCCGTAGGAGTCGACCGGTGCCGCGCGGAGTGCCGCGATCGTGTACTCGTCGAGGTCGTTCGTGACCGTGATCTTCGTGTCGGTCGCCCCGAGCCGGTCGAGCTGTGCGCGGACCGACGCCACGACGGACGGCAGATCGCCGCTGTCGATGCGGACCGCGCCGAGCTTGCCGTCGGTGAGCCGGACCGCGGTGTCGACGGCGGCCTCGATGTCGTAGGTGTCGACGAGCAGCGTCGTGCCGGTCCCGAGGGCGTCGATCTGCGATCGGAAGGCGTCCTCCTCCGAGTCGTGGAGGAGCGTGAACGCGTGCGCCGCGGTGCCCATCGTCGGGATGCCCCAGGTGCGCCCGGCCTCGAGGTTGCTCGTCGCCCCGAAGCCCGCGATGTACGCGGCCCGGGCGGCGGCGACGGCGTTCCACTCGCCGGTGCGCCGGGAGCCCATCTCGGCGAGCGGTCGACCGTCGGCAGCGGAGACCATGCGTGCGGCGGCGCTCGCGATCGCGCTGTCGGCGTTGAAGATGCTCAGCGCGAGGGTCTCGAGCACGACCGCCTCGGCGAAGGTGCCCTCGATCTGGAGGACGGGGGAGTTCGGGAAGAAGACCTCGCCCTCGCGGTAGGCCCGGATGTCCCCGGTGAACCGGTAGTCGGCGAGGTACAAGGCCGTCCCGGCGTCGATGACGCCGCGGTCGCGCAGGAACGCGATCTCGTCGTCGCCGAACCGGAAGTCCGTCAGCGCGGTCAGGAACCGGCCGAGGCCCGCGGCGACACCGTAGCGGCGTCCGTCCGGCAGTCGGCGGGCGAAGACCTCGAACACGCACCGGCGGTCGGCCGTACCGTCCTTGAGGGCCGCGTCGACCATGGTGAGTTCGTACTGGTCCGTGAGGAGCGCGCTGGTCACCTCTCCGACACTAGTGTCGCCCGGGCTCGGAGGTACGGATCCGCCGGCCGGCGCGCGCGAGCGGGCGGTACGTGCCGGGTCGTCACGGTGAGCGGTGCGTGTTCAGCCCGCTCGCGG